>NZ_JBXWNK010000006.1:0-291508 GCF_059610325.1 Ruegeria sp. YTSA064 | reverse complement strand
ACTGAACAGGCATCTCCCACCCAGCAAAATCAACCAACTTACCACCCAACTCAACATGCAAAGCGTGAAGAGGCGTGCGTTTAATCTCGCCCATAGCCAGAGCCTTTCTAATCAGCGGGATTGGTCACGAACGACTGTTACAGTGCAATGCGCGTTACGCACGACACGTGACAAGTTCGGACCAATCTCATAATTCGGGAAATCGCCTTTGGTCGATGCCATGACGATCAGATCGAAGCCTTCCTTGTACGCAAGCTTCAGGATTTCGCGGTAGACGCTGCCTTCTTCGACATGTACCGGAACATCACCGGCATTGCCGTGATCCAGAATGGCCTGAATCGCGTTGCGTACATGCTCTTTGGCACCCGCACCGTAGTTGGCAGGCAGGTTAGGGAGCTGGATGATCTCGGGGATAACGGCCACTGCGTGCAATTCAGCACCATAGAATTTTGCCTGTTCCAGCGCGAGCGGCAGGGCGTTCTTCCATGAGCGGTCGTCGGTGTGATCAATAGGCAGCAGGATTTTCGTGGCCATCACGTCTCTCCTCGAGATATAGAAATCTGTTTCAAAGCCCGGGGGCCACTTTGGCCCCCGGGGTATGTTTATCCAGGTTTATTCGGCTGGTGTGCCACCTGGTTCTTCGGACTTGCCACCCGAAGCGAAGAACTCTTTCGTCAGCTTGATGACGATCGGGCTCAGCAGCGCCAGGGCGATCAGGTTTGGGATGGCCATCATGGCGTTCAGCGTATCGGCAAGCAGCCAGATGAAGCCTAGATCCGCGGTCGCTCCAAAATAGATCATGACGATCCAAAGGACGCGGTAAGGCATCAGCGATTTGACGCCAAGCAGGAACTCGACACATTTTTCGCCGTAGAACGACCAGCCCAAGATGGTGGTGAAGGCAAAGATCGACAGAGCGATGGCGATCAGATATCCACCGATCCCCGGCAATGATAGCTCGAACGCGTGGCTGGTCAGAGCGGCACCGGATTCACCAGACGTCCATGCACCCGACGAGATGATCGCCAGACCGGTGATCGAGCAAACGATGATGGTGTCGATGAACGTCCCCAGCATCGCGATCAGGCCCTGGTTGACCGGACCTTTGGTCTCGGCTGCGGCGTGCGCGATCGGAGCGGAACCCAGACCCGCTTCGTTCGAGAAGACACCACGTGCCACACCAAAGCGGATCGCAGCCCAAACAGCGGCACCCGCGAAACCACCTTCGGCGGCCGAGGGGGTGAAGGCGTAGGTGAAGACCAGTGACAGCGCATGTCCGATGTTGCCGATGTTGATCAGCAGTACCAGCAAGCCCGCGATGATGTAGGCGATTGCCATGAACGGAACCAACTTACCGGCAACTGCACCGATCCGGGTGATGCCGCCCAAGATTACGGCTGCTGTCAGAACCATCAGAACAACACCGGTGACCGAGGTGTTGAAACCGAAATTCGCTTCCAGAACCTGGGCGACACCGTTGGCCTGTACACCGTTACCGATGCCAAAGGCTGCGACAGCTCCGAACAGAGCGAACGCAACGCCCAGCCAGGCCCATTTTGCACCCAGACCGTTTTTGATGTAGTACATCGGACCGCCGACATAGTTGCCCAGTTCGTCTTTCTCGCGGTATTTCACGGCGCAGACAGCTTCGGCATATTTGGTGGCCATGCCCACCAGGGCGGTCATCCACATCCAGAACAAGGCGCCCGGACCGCCCAGGAAGACAGCAGTGGCCACACCGGCGATGTTACCCGTACCGATTGTCGCCGACAGCGAGGTCATCAGCGCGTTGAACGGGCTGATCTGCCCTTCGCCCTGACCTTCACGGCCTTTGAACAGCAGGCTGAAGCCTGTGCCGATGCGCAGGATCGGCATGAACTTAAGCCCCACCTGCAGGAAGAAGCCAACGCCGAGGATGAGGACCAGCATTAGCGGCCCCCACACGACGCTATTAATAGCCCCTACGATTGAATTTAACGCTTCCATGGTTTCCCTCCCATTTGCGTCAGGTTTATGCCCTGTTTGCGATGGCCCGCTGGCGGGCTTGCTTAAGGGCGGCAAAGTCTTCGTCCGCGTGGAACGACGAACGGGTCAGCGGGGTTGCTGACACGTGCAAAAAGCCCTTGGAACGCGCGATTTGTTCCAGTTGGGCGAATTCTTCCGGAATCCAGAATCGGTCGATCGGGTGATGTTTCGGCGTCGGCTGCAGGTATTGACCGACTGTCAAGAAATCGACGTTTGCGGCACGCAGATCATCCATGACTTGTCGGACATCATTCAGCGTTTCGCCTAATCCAACCATCAAACCGGATTTGGTGAAAACTTCGGGATTTGCGCGTTTGGCATCGTCCAGCAACCGTAGCGAAGTATAGTAACGCGCACCCGGGCGTACAGTTGGGTAGAGGTGCGGTACAGTCTCAAGATTGTGGTTGAACACATCCGGAGCAGCCTCGAACACCACTTCTGCAGCTTCGCCCTTACCCAGAAAATCGGGGGTCAGAACCTCGATCGTCGTGGTAGAGTTCTGATGGCGGACCGCACGGATTGTCTGTGCAATGTGCTCAGCCCCGCCATCGGTTAAGTCATCGCGATCAACAGATGTGATGACGACATGACGCAAGCCCAGTTTCTTCACCGCTGCGGCCACCCGACCAGGTTCGAAAACATCCAGGGCATCGGGACGCCCGGTTGAGACATTGCAGAATGAACAGCCGCGCGTGCAGACTTCGCCCATAATCATCATGGTAGCGTGCCGCTTAGACCAGCATTCACCGATATTTGGGCAGGCTGCCTCTTCGCAGACCGTCACGAGATCGTGGTCCCGCATCAGGCGGCGGGTTTCATAAAACTCGGGGCCTTCCACCTTTTTCTTGCGAATCCACTTGGGTTTGCGCGGGATGACGCTGTCTGCCTTTTTGGCTTTTTCCGGGTGACGGGGGCGAAGCTGGATGGTCATCTGGCGGCTCCGGTTTAGGCGTGAATCGCGCGGCCTAGGGCGTCGAGGCAGGCTTCTTTGACAGCCTCACCCATCGCAGGATGCGCATGGCAGCTTGCTGCAACTTCGGACACGGTCGCCCGCTTTGTCATCGCCAACACCAATTCTGCGATCAGATCGCCACCATGAGCGCCACAGATATGCGCGCCCAGAATCTTGCCGTTAGTGTCTGCCAGTACTTTCACCGCACCGTCTGTTTCTCCGGTCGAGCGCGCGCGCGAGTTCGCCATGAAGGCGAATTTGCCGACGGAATACTCGGCTCCGGCGTCTTTCAGCGCTTCTTCGGTCAATCCTACTGAGGCGACCTCGGGATCTGTGTACACAACGCCCGGCACGGTGTTGTAATCGACATGCCCGGCTTCGCCTGCCAGCATCTCAACGCAGGCAACACCGTCTTCTTCGGCTTTATGTGCCAACATTGGGCCGGGAACGCAGTCACCGATGGCGTAAATGCCTGGCACTGATGTTTGAAATGTATTGTCAACTTCTATGACGCCACGTTCGTTCACAGCCACACCCAGCTCTCCCAAGCCAAGCCCTCGGGTGACGGGGCGGCGACCGACAGCGATCAACACCTTGTCGGCCCCAATCGCTTCTTCCTTGTCCTTACCAACGCGATCCACGGTCAGGGTCAGACCTGCATCCGTTTTGTCGACCGATTTCAACGCCCGTCCCAATTGGAACTTCAATCCGCGTTTGGACAGGGCACGCTGCGCCAGTTTGGCAATCTCACCGTCAATTCCGGGCAACACCCGATCCAGATATTCGACCACCGTGACCTTAGCGCCCAGACGTGCCCAGACCTGCCCTAGCTCCAAACCGATAACGCCTGCACCGATCACCACCAGATGTTCGGGAACCGTCTCCAATGCGATCGCACCTGTTGAGCTGAGGATGTCCTGCTCGTCTATCTCGATTCCCGGCAATGGTGTGGGTTCCGAGCCCGTGGCAATCAGGATGTTCTTGGCTGTGTGGACATCTTCTCCAACTTTAACTTGCCCGGCGGTGGGAATGCTGGCCCACCCCTCGATCAGATCGACGCCGTTTTTCTTGAACAGGAACGCGATGCCTTTGGTCAGGTCGCCTACGATCTTGTCCTTGCGGCCCATCATCGCTGGTACATCGATGCTGGCCCCCTCGACCGCAATACCGTGGGAGGAGAGATGTGCAAGTTCGGCATATTTGGCCGAGGAGGTCAGCAACGCTTTGGAGGGTATGCACCCCACATTCAAACAAGTCCCGCCGAGCGCACCACGGCCCTCAACGCACGCTACTTTCATGCCCAATTGAGCTGCGCGGATCGCGGCGACATAGCCGCCTGGTCCGCCCCCGATGACAATAAGATCGTAAGTCATTTGGTCTTCTCTCAGTAGATCGGGTGGCTTGCGCAAAGGGCGCGGACTTTTTCGCGGGTTTCCTTTTCGACGGCTTCATCCCCGTCCGGCGATTGGGCCAATGCGTCCAATACATTGCCGATCAAGTGACCGATCTGCTTGAACTCTTCCGAACCAAAGCCGCGACTGCAGCCAGCTGCGGTGCCCAAACGAATGCCGCTGGTGATCGTTGGTTTCTGGGGGTCACCCGGAACGCTGTTTTTGTTGCAAGTGAAGCCTGCACGCTCCAGCGCAGCTTCAGCGTCTTTGCCGGTTACGCCGATTGGGCGCAGGTCGACCAGCATCAGGTGGTTTTCGGTTCCACCCGAAACGATATCGCAGCCGCGCGCTATCATTACATTCGCCAATGCTGACGCGCTAACCACGACACGCTTCATATACTCTTTGAATTCGGGTTTCAGTGCTTCTCCAAATGCAACGGCTTTTCCTGCAATCACATGCATCAGAGGGCCGCCCTGCAAGCCGGGGAAAACGGCTGAGTTCATCTTTTTTGCTAACGCTTCGTCGTTGGTCAGAATAACCCCGCCACGCGGTCCACGCAGGGTTTTGTGCGTGGTTGATGTTATAACGTGGGCGTGGCCAACTGGCGAAGGATGCAGACCCGTCGCGACAAGCCCTGCTATGTGGGCCATGTCGGCCAGCAACCAAGCACCAACTTCATCCGCGATGGCGCGGAAGCGTGCAAAGTCAATTTTTTGCGAATAGGCCGATGCGCCTGCAATGATCAGTTGGGGTTTTTCGGCTTTGGCAAGTGCCTCAACCTGATCATAATCAATCAGCCCGGCTTCGGTCAGTCCGTACTGGACCGGACGGAACCACTTGCCGGATTGGGCAGGTTTTGCGCCGTGAGTCAGGTGGCCACCAGCATCCAGCGACATACCCAGGATGGTATCGCCAGGGCTAAGTAGCGCCAGTTTGACGGCCCCGTTGGCCTGTGCACCCGAATGGGGTTGGACGTTTGCATATTCGCAACCGAACAATTGTTTCAACCGTTCGATCGCTTCGGCCTCGACTTCATCCACATATTCGCATCCACCATAATAGCGGCGGCCAGGATAGCCTTCGGCATATTTGTTGGTCAGCACAGAACCCTGTGCATCAATCACAGCCTGAGAGACAATATTTTCAGAAGCGATCAGTTCGATCTGTTCAGCCTGACGTTTGCCTTCGCGCGCAATCGATGACGCGATGACCGGATCGGCTTCAATGAGCGACTTTTTGAACATTATCTCCTCCATCGACCATGCTCCCCAAACAGGAAATTAAGTTTCCTATAGTGGATAATGTACCGATAAGGCAACAAATATTTAGCAACAGGAAAGTTGTAGGATGTTGTGGAAACCTTTAACCTTCAGAAAAGGGGGAGAATTATATGGTTGAGGACCACCCAAATGATACTTCTGGACCGGATGAATTGGGCGATGGAGCTGTACTAGGACGCTCGATCCGTGATGCGCGTCGTGAAAAAGGCTGGACTTTGGAAGAGGCTGGTCGGGCAGCGGGAATCGGTCGATCCACGCTTTCGAAAATTGAAAACAATCAAACGCGACCCAGTTTTGACATCGTGCGAAGGCTGACACAGGCACTGGGTATGAGCACGCCTCAACTGTTCCTGCAGTCAGGACAGACCGGTATATCAGGGCGACGCGATTTCACCGCCAAGGGTGAGGGCGAAATCAAGAACACACCTACCTATTTGCATGAGCTTCTGTGCACAGAGCTCACAAGCAAGCGGATGCTTCCCTATATCGCGACGATCAAAGCCAGAGATATTTCAGAGTATGATACTTGGATCAGGCACAGTGGCGAAGAGTTCATGTATGTAATCAGCGGCGAGTTGACGTTTGTTTCCGAACACTACCGACCATTGTCCATGAAAGCCGGGGATTCACTATATTACGACAGCAGTATGGGGCATGGATGCATCTCAACCAGCAAAGAAGATGCCCAAGTGTTGTGGGTATCGCTCGAGTGAAACCGATGTGACGGTTTGTTTTGATAACCTTGTTGTTGTTGAGGCGGAATTTGAATTTGAGCACTCTCAATCCAAAAAAAGAAGAAGCACATGACGCAGAATATCTTTGCCGGCACGATGCCTGCATTAATGACACCCTGCCTGCCTAATCGGGCGCCGGATTTCGATGCTCTGGTCAAAAAGGGCAAAGAGATGATCGACGCCGGCATGTCTGCCGTGGTGTATTGTGGATCGATGGGCGATTGGCCTTTGCTAACGGATGCGCAAAGGATGGAAGGCGTTGAAAGGCTGGTTGATGCTGGATTGCCTGTGGTTGTTGGCACAGGTGCCATTAACTCAAAATCAGCGGTCGCGCATGCAGCTCATGCGCAGAAAGTGGGCGCATCAGGTCTGATGGTTATTCCACGTGTTCTTTCGCGTGGCTCGTCGATCGCGGCACAAAAGAACCATTTCAAAGCCATCTTATCAGCAGCACCCGACGTTCCAGCGATTATCTATAACAGCCCAGTATACGGTTTTGCGACCCGCGCTGACTTGTTTTTCGCACTCCGGGCCGAACATCCAAATCTGGTCGGTTTCAAAGAATTCGGAGGCAAAGACGATCTGAGATATGCTGCCGAATTCATTACGTCTAAGGACGATCAGGTTACGTTAATGGTCGGTGTAGACACCGAGGTCTATCACGGTTTCGTAAATTGTGGAGCCACGGGGTCAATTACTGGGATCGGCACGGCGCTGCCGAAAGAGGCGCTGCTGCTGGCGGCACTGGCCAAGAAAGCCGCGACTGGTCACGCCGAAGCCCGCCTGCGCGCACGCGAATTGGATGAGGCGTTTGGCGTATTGGCAAGTTTTGACGAAGGTACGGACCTCGTTCTGTACTATAAACATCTTCTGGTCCTGAATGGTGAAGATGAATACCGTCTGCATTTCAACGAAACAGACGAGTTGTCTGACGCGCAGCGAAACTATTGCGAACAGCAGTATGAACTTTTCCGCAACTGGTTCAACAACTGGGTCCAACAGGGTGGGGTCATCGCTGAATGCATGTGATCGACAGCCATACCGGGGGAATGCCCACGCGTGTCATTCTGGATGGCGGTCCCGATCTGGGGTCGGGGTCGGTGGCAGAGCGGGCAGAACGATTGGCGATGCAGCACGAGCAGTTCTACAAATCCATTCTGCTAGAGCCGCGTGGCCAGCCCGGAATGGTTGGTGCACTTCTTGTGGAGCCCGTAAACCCGGCCTGTGCCGCGGGCGTTATCTATTTTGACGCTGATGCGGTGCTGGGGATGTGCGGGCATGGCACGATCGGTCTGGGTGTGACACTGGCTCATTTGGGTCGGATCGGAGTCGGTGTGCACCGGATCGAAACCCCTGCAGGAGAAGTGGTGATTGACCTGAAGGACCCAAACACCGTTGAGGTTACGAATATCGAAAGCCGCCGGGTGCGTCAGGCGGTTACTATTGATGTCGACGGCTACGGGTCAGTGACCGGAGACGTAGCTTATGGCGGCAATTGGTTTTTTATTGTCGACCCGAGCCCAATGTCTGTTGAACCTGCAAACATCCGTTCATTGACTGACTTTACCATTGCTATCCGCGAAGCCTGTATCTCCCATGGTGTTGGCGGTGAGAATGGCGAGCCTGTCGACCATGTTATTTTGCAAGGCAAGTCTCCGAATAAAGGGGTCCACAGCCGAAACTTTGTTCTATGCCCTGATAACGATTATGACCGCTCACCCTGCGGCACCGGCAGTTCGGCGCGTTTGGCTTGTCTGGCGGCCAGTGGGCAGCTGCGAGCCGGAGAAGAGATTGTGCAGGAGAGTGTGATCGGAAGTAGCTACCGGTTGTTCTATGAACCCGGGCAGGTTGGGGGTGTTGTTCCAAGTTTAACCGGGCAAGCATACGTGATGGCTGAAAGCACATTGATCTTTGCTGAGGGTGATCCGTTCCGAACCGGAATAATCAGACCGTAACTAAAGGGCAGAAATGAATGTCTGTTTCCAAAATCGTGGCGGGTGGGCAAACGGGCGTTGATTTGGCTGCCCTGGGTTTCGCACGAAAGCACCAAATCCTTTATGGTGGTTGGGTCCCAAAAGGCAGAACGAACGAGGCCGGTCTGATCCCTGTTGAGTACGCTGGATTGGTCGAGACCCATTCACCGGAAGTGATCGAGCGGACAAAGCTGAACGTTCAGTCCAGCGATGCAACGCTGATAGTTGTGAATGGTTCAGACAGTCCTGGCACGCAACAAACGGTTGTTTTTGCAAGGGAGGCCGGAAAGCCTTACCTGGTGCTAGATGTCAGGCAGGGAACGGAGTTTTGCCAACAAAAACTGCGAGATTGGCTGCGCAAAAATCCGGTTGAAGTCTTGAACATTGCCGGTCCGCGCGGGTCAGAGGCGCCCGGTCTGGATGTGCAGGTGCGAGATCTGCTTGAGGGTTGTATCGATGAATTTGCCTACCCCAGATAATCACGCAGCGCAGGAGGTGGATTTTCAAATAGCTGCTTGGTTGCAACAGGTGCGTGTGCAACTTGATCCGTAATAAATACCGTTTGCTCGGTTATCCGAAGCGCATCCTGAGGATCATGACTAACCATAAGCAGCGTTGTTCCGGTCTCAGCCACCAGATCCGCCACCAGATCTAACATCTCGGCCTTTAGCGCAGGACCAAGGGCGGCAAAGGGTTCATCCAGCAACAAGACATCTCGCTTTTGAACCAATATCCTGGCCAGCGCGACCCGGCTCTGTTGTCCTCCGGACAATTCGGCAGGTTTTCTGGTTCCCATTTCCGGTAGGCCAACGCGATGCAAGGCTGACTTCACCATTTCCTTTTCTTCATCTGATAAGCGCCCATTCGGGCGGATGCCCAAGCCAACATTTTGGGCGGCGGTCAGATGCGGGAACAAATTTCCGTCCTGAAACAGCATCGCAAGCGGTCTTTTCCCCGGAGGCAGGGTGGTCATACTTTGGTCATTCCAATGCATCTGTCCGGCCTTCAAATCCCGAAATCCGGCGATGGTTTCCAACAACGTAGATTTCCCCGCACCAGATGGGCCAATGACCGCGACCTTGGCTCCAGTTTCGATTTCGAAATCGGCATTCAGCAGAAAGCTGCCGTTCGAGATAATGCATTCATCAAGCTTCAGCATGCCAACGCCCTCCGCGATCCAGTATCCAAAACACACCCATCGAAAGAAGAAGCAGCACCAACGCTCCACCCGCAGCCGCTTGCATTTGGTAGGCCCCCATAAGGCGATAAATTTGCAATGGAAGGGTTGCGATTTGCGCATCAGCGAACAATGCGATTACGCCAAGGTCACCCATCGATAGGGCAGCAGCCAAACCCGCAGCAAAACCAATTTGAGGGCGAAGACGCATCACTATGATGCGGGTGAAAAATGTGCGTTTGTTCATATCCAAAGACAGGGCCAAACGTCTGTGCCGTTCTATCGTGTCGCGCGCAGCGGGCACGAGTATTCGAAGCGCGAAAGGTAAGGCCATCACGGCGTTAACCAGTGCAGTGACAGGAAGGGCCAGCATAGCTGGATTGGCGACAGGGCGGATCAGAATAAACAGACCGGTGCCGATAACCAGTGGTGATGCAGCGAGGCCGAGAATGCCGCATAATTCAACGATGCCATACCTTCCGGTCGCCGCAGAAACAGCCATAGGCACCGCGAGCAGCAACAACAGCATGGTGCTGATGGTGGCCACGAGGATTGAAATGGCGGCTGCGCGAAACACTAGGGTCGGCAGTTCGAACAGTCCCAACGCGCCTGAAATCACCACAGATGCCAACGGCAAAAGTAAGAATGTTGCAGCGGCGATAATCCAAAACGCGTCCAACAAGGGCGTTCCACCATCCCAACGGCGGATCGCACGGTTGAGGCCCGCCCCAAAGCCGTCCCCTCTCGAAAACTTCAGGGCCGCCAGAGCGGCAGCGGCAGTCAAGGCCAGTTGCAACGCGGATAGCAGTGCTGCACGGCCAAGGTCGAAATCATATGTAAACGCCTGATAAATCGCGAGTTCGATCGTGGTCGCGCGCGGGCCGCCGCCTAACGTTAGAGCAACGGCAAAACTGGTCAGGCAGATGGCAAAGATAACGGCCAGCACGCCGGGCAAAACGCGCCGCAGCATGGGCAATTCGATCAATCGAAACATTGCCATCCCATCACATCCAAGCTGTGCGGCTAGACGAAATCGTTCTGCTGGAATCTCCTGCCATCCTTGCAAAATCAGCCGCGTTGCAAGAGGGAGATTGAAAAACACATGGGCCAGAACGACTCCGTGCAGCCCGTAAATCTGGATTGGTGGAAGGCCAAAAACGCCCAATACATCCGAGATCCATCCAGAGCGGCCAAAAACCTGCAGCAATCCCAATATTGCGACGATGACCGGAAGGATGAATGGCACCCCCAAGAGCGCTATCAATACCCGTCGTCCACGAAACCGCCGCCGCGCCAATGCACGCGCCACTGGGATGGCCAGCATAGAACTGAACGCTGCAGAGAGCGTTGCTTGCAAAAGCGTAAAGCGCAATGCCGCCCAGTCAGAGGGATTGAATCCGCCGCTGGTTTCGGCTCGTAAGCCAACGGTGGCCAAAGTTCCCAATATCAGCGCGGCGACAAGGGCCGCCGCGCTGATACCTGGCCATGAGCTTACTGGCTGAGTGCGCCCAGCCATTCCGAAAGGGCCTCATCTCTTTTAGTTGCAGCTTCGCTGGGATCAATAATCAGAGATTTCTGAGGAACGACCAGAGTGTCAAATCCTTCGGGCAGCCCCGAGGACGGGGTGACGGCTGGATACATCCAGTTGGTCGTCGGGATGATTTGCTGGAACGCGTCGGAAACCATGAAATTCAAAAACTGGTCGGCCAATTCTGAATGATCCGAGCCAGCCAATTTTGCCGCAACTTCGATCTGCATATAATGGCCTTCGTCAAAGGCTGCAGCTGCTTTGCTGGCATCTTCCTCGGCAATCAGATGATAGGCAGGAGATGTTGTATAGCTCAACACCATGTCAGCCTCACCATCGAGAAACAACCCATAAGCTTCGGACCAGCCTTTGGTCACAGTCACGATGTTGTCGGAAAGGTCAGCCCAGATTGCCGGGGCTTCATCACCATAAGCCGCCTTGACCCACAATAGGAGGCCCAGACCCGGCGTAGATGAGCGTGGGTCTTGAATGATGATTTTAGCCTCGCTGTCCGCCAGTTCCCGAAAATTGGCGGGCGCTGACGCATCAGCGTTGTGAACAAAGGCAAAGTAACCCCAATCATAAGGAACGAAAGTATCGTCGGTCCATTGGATTGGCAGTGCGTAATCAGCGGTGACCGAATGAGGGGCAAACAAGCCGGTTTCCTTGGCGGCGGCGATCAGATTGGTATCTAGCCCCAGCACAACATCTGCATCGGTGTTCTCACCCTCAAGACGGATGCGTGACAACAGGGCGGCACCGTCTTCGACACCCACAAGATTAAGGTCACAGTCACAAACTGCCTCAAATGCTTCTTCGACTTTTGGGCCGGGCCCCCAGTCCGAGACGAAGCTGTCATACGTATAAACGGTCAACTGTGGTTTGTCGGCTGCAACAGCCGATGTCGCAGTCAGTATTCCCGCAGCAATTGCCAGATGTTTCATATCATCCTCCAATGCGGCGAGAGGGCAAGGATGGACAAAACCTGTACCTTTCCCTCCGCCGGTTCTAGCCGGTTCAGGTTCAACGGGTTTGCCAGTGGACATCTCAGCGCAGTATCGCGCGCACCCCGAGGTAGGGCTTTGATTAGGGTGACACGAGCGCAAATACAACCAAAATCCTGAGATTCAAGCCTGCAGCATGTCGATTTTTGCCAACTAATCGTTCAGTCTGATGTTGAGTTTGATGCGCGATTTTATACGCATATTTGACGCGCATAGTAGGTGGTGATAAATTTGCTTATGAAGAGGTTGGCTATATGAATGTCCAGACACGGAAACCGACCAATCTGTCGCTCGATCCCGCTTTGCTTGCCGAGGCCCGAAAACTGAAAGTGAACCTTTCGCGGGCCGCGGAGGAGGGGGTTCGTGCAGCCGTGGCGGCAGCCAAGGCAGAGCAATGGCAAGCGGAGAACGCTGAAGCTCTACAAAGCTCCAACTCTTATGTTGAAAAGCACGGATTGCCCCTGGAGCGGTTTCGTCAGTTCTGATGCCGAAATACGATGTGTTTCCCAACCCCTCTGGCGATGGCTTCTTGTTGGATGTCCAATCGGATCTTCTGAGCGATCTGAACACACGTGTGGTCGTACCCCTATTGCCGAAATCGTACGCGCCGAAACCTGCAACCCGTCTTAACCCAGAGTTCATGATTATGGATGAGCCGGTTGTCATGGTGACCCAGTTTATGGCCGCTGTTCCGACAGGGGTACTCAAGTCGCCTGTAGGGAATCTCGTTGACGAGTTTGAAAAAATTACCGTTGCTGTCGATATGCTGATGCAAGGCTTCTGAAAAGGAATGGCCGGCCAAATAGGCCAGCCATCAATTAGTTGCAGAAGCGGTAGGTTATTGGTCTTCGGTTCTATTTTCCACGAAGCACAACAACACTGCATTGGGCATGCCGGACAACACGTGCAGCCGTTGAGCCGATCAGATAGTCCGAAAGACCCGGTTGATGCGACGCCACGATGATGCAATCCGCTTTGTGTTTTTCAGCCCAATCGAGGATCGAGTTTGTGGGATGCCCGGTCACGACATGCGTACTGATGTTCGAAGCCTCCACGGCTGTGCCCAGTCTTTCTTCAAACTCTGAAACGCTTTTCTGAACCTGTTCCGCAGGAAAGTACGAGCCGATATACGAAGGAAGTTCTTCGAGAACCGATAGCACCGATACGGTTCCTCCGTCTGCCAGCAGACGGCTTGCAGCATCCAGAGACAAGGAGCAGTCGTTGATGTGATCGGGTGCGACTGGAACGAGGATATGGTTATACATCGGAACCTCCGGGTTATTTCAGGATGCTTGGCAGCCAAGTTGCGATCTGCGGGAAGATGAAGATTAGTGTCAGACCAACAAACTGCAGCACAACAAACGGGCCAACCGAGTTGTAGACGTCGCCCATGCTGACATCTTTGGGTAGCACCCCTTTGATCCAGAACAGCACGAAACCAAACGGAGGTGTCAGATAGGCGATCTGGATGTTCACGATGAACAGTGCGCCAAACCACAGCTTGTCGATTCCCAACTCATCAATGATTGGAATGAACAGCGGGGTACACAGCATGATGATAGCCCAATCGTCCATCACCATACCCAGAACGAGGATGATCAGCATCATCATCAGCAGGATGCCTGTGCTGCCGCCCGGCATGGAAAGTACCAGGTTGGTCAAAAGGTCCTGGCTGCCCAGAGTATTGAACACATTCAGATAGACAGTTGCACCGATCAGGATCCACAGACCCATGCCGCTGAGTTTCAAAGTGGAAACCAGCGATTCCTTCAAAACTTCCCAGGTCAGCTTTCCGTAGATCAGGTTGATGACAAACGCACCTGCTGCACCAAACGCCGCAGCTTCGGCAGGGGTCGCGATTCCGCCCCAGATGACACCCAGAACGATGATGATCAGCAGTGCAAATGGCCAGATGCTGAGAACTGCGGTCAGTTTTTCGGCGCGGGTGAATTTCTGATCTGCAGGCAGCGCGGGTCCCAGTTCAGGCTGAATTTTGCAGCGTACGCCGATATAGATCGTATAGAATGTCGCCAGCATCAGGCCCGGCAAGAGGCCTGCCATGAACAGATCACCGATCGAAACCTTGGCCAGCAAACCATAAAAAATGAAGGGAACGCTGGGAGGGATCAGCGCGCCCAACGCACCGCCAGCCGCGATACAGCCAATCGCGATACGGCGATCATATTTATAGCGCATCATTGACGGGTAAGCGATTTGACCCATTGTGGTCGTTGCCGGAGGTGTGATGCCGGTGATGGCAGCAAACACCGTACAAACCTGTACCGTGCCCATGGCGAGACCGCCATGAATATGGCCGATCAGTTTGTACACGGCATCATAGGCCGTCTCGGCTATCCCAGAAAATCGTATGAGTGAACCCATAAAAAGGAACAGGGGAACTGTGACCAGAACCGAGTTCCAGGGTGTTGAATAGAAGGCACTTGGTACCGATAGCAGCGCGCGGGGTTCAAAAACCAAGGCAAACAGCACCGCCGTTCCACCCAAACCGAACGCAACCGGCAGGCCCATAAAAAGGATCCCAAACAGTATTAAGAAATACAGCGCTGTAATTAGTTCGAGGCTCATGATCTTTAGTTTCCTTACCTAGTGGCCGTTCGCGCGGTCTATGTCAGGTTGCTTGCCTGCAATCTTTCGAACGCTGGCATGCGCCTATCTAATCTGCTGGCCCGACAGTCGGGCCAGCAGAAGCGTTTCTAGCAATGCGTGAGTTTTCACGCGGCGCGGGATTATTGCGCGTTTGCCTTGTCTTCCAGGAACTTCTTGAAGATTTCGACGCCTTTGGCGTTGCCATCCGAAGCAGCTGCAACCTGCGGCCACACTTCCGCAATGGACTTCTCGCGCATACGAGCAACTTCTTCGTCGCTCAGCTCGATCACTTCACCACCGGCATCACGCAAAATTTGCAGCGCTTCTTCGACGCCTTCCGCGTGCATGCGGCTGGTTTCGAAGTAGGTTTCTTCAAAGACGCCATCGATCTTTTCGCGCTGCCAGTCGGTCAGGGCATTCCAGCTTTGCAGGTTGATAAAGATCTCCTGATGCTGGGCAGGGTTCCAGCCGGGCATGATCGCATAATCGATCACTTCGTGGAACGACATGTCGTCGATGCCGCCAGTGTCCCAGTATGTGCCTTCGATCGTGCCCAGTTTGATGGCAGTATAGATTTCGCCACCATTCATCGATACCGGCGCACCGCCCATGGTCGAGTGGAAGATGGCCTGAGGACCACCGGCACGCATTTTGTGCCCTTCCAGATCTTCCATCTTTTCGACGCGGAACTTGGTGAACATCGCGTTCGGGCCCTGGTTGGTCCAACCAGCCCAATGCAGGTTACGGGCATGCGCCGCTTCCTGAACGATGTCGCCTACGCGATAATCAGGGTTACCCCACATCACTTCCCAGGCTTCTTCGGTGTTGTTGGCGCCCATAGCCATACCAAACGCCAGCATGCCTTCGGGCATATCGCCACCATAGACCGAGCCCCATCCGGCATAGCCGTCGGTCAAACCAGCTGCGGCGGCGCCAAAGGCCTCTGCACCACTGACCAGTGCTCCGGCGGGCTCAACGCGGATTTTAACAGTGCCTTCGGTCGCTTTTTCAACAGCTTCAACCCAAGGGATCAGGCCGTTGTCCCAGCCAGCATCGGTCTGGTCAAATGCGGGCTGGAAAGTCCATTCAGTGACTTCATCCGGCGGCCCGTCCTGAGCGACGGCTATGCTTGCGGTCACCGCAAAGGCGCCCGCCCACATCGTGGTGTGCATAAACCTGTTTGGTTTCATGTTAGTTCCTCCTCGTTAGTGGATCAGTTTGTTTTCGTGAAATTATGAGTAACCGGACAAACGGCCTTAGCCCCGCCCGAAGATCGTTTGCAGATCGCGGAGCAAGTGTTTCAAGACCACCAAAAGTACCATTACACCGCTAAGCGGAATGGCAAACTTGATTGGATAGATCGGGATCGGGATAGATGTCGGAGTTTTCTGGTTGAGCATCAATGACAATGACGCGGCCTCGTATCCTTTCCAGATCAAGGCGACCAGAA
Source organism: Ruegeria sp. YTSA064 (assembly GCF_059610325.1). Lineage (NCBI taxonomy): Bacteria > Pseudomonadati > Pseudomonadota > Alphaproteobacteria > Rhodobacterales > Roseobacteraceae > Ruegeria > Ruegeria sp. YTSA064. The sequence goes on along the minus strand of NZ_JBXWNK010000006.1, from coordinate 275,384 downwards.
ACAGAATAGCTATCGGCGCCGTCAGGACGTCCAAGATCGCTTTTGATCGCTTGCTTGCATTTGCGTAGAAAAGGTCAAGTTTGACAAAGCTGTCATGCTGCAGCGCGTAAACGCCTCCGGTACAGGCCAGCAATACCATTGCTGCCTGCAAAGTGGTTCCAATCCACTGTGAAGGTGCGTTGAGTACGTAGCGCATGAACACATCCGACACACCAAATGCCATGCAATACAGGATCAGGAACCAACCGATACGGCCCATGACCTCTGAGATTGCGCTTGTCAGTTTTTCCAATCCGCGCATCAGCATTCCGACCTCACTGTGTTTTTCATGGATATGGTTCTCCCTCAAAAATTCCGAGTGTAACTTCGATGTTCTCTGTCTCTGGCGGCAAAGTTCAAAGGTAACTAACTCAGACGTATACCATACAGTCGTTGGCTGAAGCTCATCTCAGAGTGTTGACGCGTATTCCACTCATGCAAAACCATGCGAACGGTCTCCCTCCCTTATCGCATCGAACGATCCGAACTACTCCTAGTTTCAGTGCGGAGCCTTCCGGATCGCTACAGCAAACGCGATGGAGTAACGCTGAGAAAGATACAGTTGCTTGTAATAATGGGTACAGATTGTATCGCGCGAGGCGTTCGATGATCGCCACAATTTGTATCTGACCGTATACTGACGGCGAGTGAACATACCCACCTACCGGACACTTATTGAAGTCACGTTTCGGTAGAAGCGCTTTTATTACATAAGGTTGGTGGAAGTTTCTTTTTGAGTTATCATCAATCGATTCGTAATCAGATCACCTGTTTCCGACTGCGATTCCGGAGCGACGATTGGGCATAACTAGCCTTTTGCCTTTCGCAAGGAACACTTGAAAACAAGGATACAGTTTGCAAGTCGCGCGGCGGAAACTGTGACTGGGACCCTGTAGGATATGACACAACGATTGAGTATTGATAAATCTCAGTCCAGCGGATTGCGCGACCAGATCGTCTCGCAGATATCGCGACTCATATTTGAAGGATTGATGCCTTCCGGGCTGAAACTTGCCTCGTGCCGCGTGCTGGCGCGGGATTTAGATGTTTCAATTAATACGGTTGTCGCTGCGTATCGAAAGCTTGAGGAAGAACAACTGATTGAGGCCCGGCCTCGGTCCGGTTATTTTGTGTGTTCTGACCGCGGGATACGAACGGACAGTGATGCGATTGGCCGGTCGAATACCAGGCCCGCTACATCAATTAGCCAGAAACTAAACAAACTGCGTCGTACTGAAGAGATTGAGACAATCCCGCGCCCAATAGACTGGTATAAATATGCCTATCCCTTTGTGTGTAATCAGATCGATGATGGTGTGTTTCCAGTTGCGGATTGGCGTGAGTGCACCCGGCTGGCAATGAACCGAAAAGACCTCAAGATCTGGTCTGCAGATGGACTTTATGATGACAGCCTAGAGCTTGTCGAACAGGTCAGGCAACGCATTTTGCCACGGCGGGGAATTTTCGAGCCCAGTGAATCGATACTGATTACATTGGGTTCACAGAATGGGCTTTTTATTACCAGCCTGCTCTTTGGTGGGCGTGAACGTACTGCGGTAATGGAAGATCCGGGTTATCCGGATGCTCGCAAGATTCTTCAGGCCAATTTCGGTAAGGTGAGCTTTCAACCCGTGGATGAGGAAGGTCTCATTGTTGACGAGCGCCTGCGCGGTGCGGATCTGGTGTTCATCACGCCGAACCGTCAACACCCAACCACAGTCACGTTGTCTGAACGCCGTCGGCGAGCACTGTTGCAAGCTGCTGAAGATTATGACTTTTACATCGTCGAAGATGACTACGAATGCGACGTGGACTATCGTCATTCACCGCTTCTGCCGCTGCGGAGCCTAGATGATACCGACCGCCTGATCTATTTGGGCAGCTTGTCCAAGGGGCTCTCGCCGGGTTTGCGACTGGGGTATTTGGCAGCCGCGCCTGAGTTTATCGATGCAGCGCGAGATTGCCGGGGCATGATGATGCGCCACCCACCCATGATACTGCAACATACTGCCGCCGCGTTCATCAGGTTAGGATATTACGACGGTTTGCTACGCCGGGTGCGGCAGAACTATGAACAACGCTGGCATTTGGCAGACTCGATGATTCGTGAGCGGTTACCCAGCTTTCTGAGAGCAGGTGAATTCGGTGGTACTGTTTTCGTTCTAGCCGATCCCGATGAAAAACTCGAGGCTAAGACAATTTGTGATGCAGCACTCAGACGGGGCGTTATCGTAGAGCCGATTGGACCGTGTTTCTCGAAGGCAGCGGAAGGGAAGCATCATTTCCGAGTTGGTGTCTCATCAATCCAACCGGGGTTGATCCCGCAAGGAATTGAACTGTTATCCAACATCGTGACTGAGTTGCAGGGTACGTGAAGGCTTGTTTGAATTGAAGCCCAAGCTGATCGCGAGAAGTCTGTGTGTAGGAGTTCGGTAAGTTTATTCGCCGAGAGCGGAGTTTTCACCCGTGAAGACCCGCACAAGCAGGCTCGAGATCCAGCTTAGGGCGTACCATGTCAGTAAGAAACCAACACATTCCAAGGCAAATGAGCCCCATTTATAAAATAAGTCGGCTATGACGAATGCACTCAACAACCACGGTCCTTCCTGGCGCAAAAAAGACTTTATTCCTTGTGATTTCATCGCTGTATGCATGGTATGATCCAATCTTTTGAAACTAATCTAGTTGGTTAAACTATTGCAGGAGGATGACGTCGAGGCGCGTCATAGCGCTGCTGTGAGAACCAAGTCATTGTTGGTTCGATGTCGCTTTGCGTGCTCCCACCTTGCAGCGTGTAGCCAGCGGCAAGCCAGGTAAACCCGTCATCTGCAATCTCGGCACAGTTCGTGTAGTCACCCCATTTGCCCAAGGACGGCGTATGCGTTCCTTGCCGCGCGAGGGACAATCGCCAAACTCCATCTATATCGTCATAGGTACCAATGACATGACTTGGATGCAGATTGCCCCCACCGGCGAAAATCGACAGCCCGACGTCGCCGAACCGATTTACGGCTGTCGAGGGATAGGAAAACGCGATCTGATCATTCCAGATGTCAGGCTCGTCGATCAGGGACATTGTGGCTTCGTCGATGCGCACGGTCCGGACAAATGGGTTTGGCCTGTTGGCTTGTTGGTTGGCTGTCCACATGAACCCCAGCGCGCCTCGCCCTAACCAACCGGCCATTATGCGTGGATCGGTCCTGGACATCCAGTCGCCGCCTCCAACTGTAGGCGCGGAATAGCTGCCCGCAAACCACGGGGTGACATCGATGTCGAATTCCTCAACGTCCGGTGAGTTCTCTGGCCACCTGAATACACGGATTTGCGAGTTCGAATTGTGGCTGGCGAAGTACATCGAACCGCGCGCGCCCTGAACACAACGTAGTGAGAAATTGTGCTGCGTTTCGAAGATGTCAAAAGATAATCCAGCGGCAGCTGCAAGTTCGTCCAGCGATATTCGCAATATGACGCACCTCCTAAAAAGGTTGCTGCTGGCCGAGAACACGTTGGTTCCCGCATACAGGTAGTTTTCTGAAAGAGAGACATGGTTGTAGTCAAACCATTCGCCGTTCCACGATGGGTCAATTCCCGCCGGTGTGAAATCCCAGAGGTTCCAGTTGTCATTTCCAAGTGTGCGGCCTTGCTTGACCGCAACACGTAATGTGTTGGTCCCGTTCTGTTCGATATATTGAAGCAGCCAGATCAATAAATCCCGGCTTGGGTCATAAATGGTGGTCTGATCGCAGCAGAAACCTCCATCTGCTGGCGGAAACAAGGTGAAAGGGCTCATATGCGACCAGCTTTGGCCACCATCCAAAGACCGGCTGGCGTACCAGTTTCCAGTGGCCAGTATCTGATTTCCGTTGTTTGAGACCGTGGGCTCGCCGACTGTCGACGTTTGCCCGTTTGTATCAAAATCTGTAAGATTTACTGTGTTGAATATCCTTGGCTGATGGGTCGAGGGCATGGCAGCCTCCGTAATATTAATGTCAAAATGTGAAAATGTGTCAGTAATCCAATTCGGTCGAGTCCGCCTCGCTTGCAGAACTGGTAGAGTTGTCTTCCTCTAATGGCGGGCCACCCTTGCGGCGAACCTTTGAAACCTTCTCGTCGCGTTCACTAAGAGTTTGGGGTGTCATCAGGCCCGATGCTTCTGCCCTTTCACCTAAAGCTGATTGGGCAGACGGTTGCGGTCGAACCTCGACATTTCCTTTGCGGGTACTGTGCTTTTTGCTAGCTTGATTTGCCATTCATCTCTCCTATCCGTTCGTTTGGAAACGTATCCGAATTGGCAGGTCGTCAGATGATGTTGAATATGGCTACACTACCAGATTTCCCCCGATTCTTCAATTGAAGGGCTTCTGCACGCTTTTGAATGACAGGGATTGGCAGGTCAATACGGCAGCATTCTCGATAGGCGACCTGAACGCGGAAACAGGCAGGCCTGTAGGGAATGATAGATGTCTGGTTTCCCGTTAAAGATGGATGTTACGACATTGCCGTTTTCGTCCACAGCCGGAAACCAGCCGCCGTTTTGATGATCCACAAATCGTTCATTCGCATAACCCCAGAGAGTTCTGTACCAGCGCTCATCTTCTGCTTTTCTATCAATTCTGATCAATGCAGCGACGGCACTGATCGCTTCGGATACAGGCCACCAAAACCGGTTCTCGTTTAAGACTTGTCCATCAAAGTCCAACGTATAAGCGATGCCTCCGCCGGGAAGCCAGGCATCACGCAGGGCCTGTTCAATCAACAGACGCGCAGAATGCGGTGCGTCGGTGTTCGGGCGACCCGACAGATCCCAATATTGCAGTTGCAATCGTCCCAATTCAAACGAATGTCCCGGAGTTGTACCGGCTGGCCTAAACATCGGGTCGCCCGCATATGTGCGATCAATCTGCCAGTCGCTCGTGTAGTGTTCTGGCAATCGCCAGTTTTCTTTGGGTGCGACTTTGCCGGCAAAGAAATCCAGAATGCGGCCTGCACGGGATAAATACACCTTGTCCCCCGTTGCTTCAAACGCGGTAAGCAGGGCTTCGACACCATGCATATTAGCATTCATCCCGCGATAGTCGGAGGACGGCGTCCAATCTCTGTTCCATTCGTCACAAAACAGTCCCGCTTCTTCGTCCCAGAAATGTGTATCCAGAATCTTTCGAGCGTATGTCATGAGCCTGTCCGCGCCCGGATGACCTGCCTGCTTTGCGCTCGCCGCCGCAAGAAGTACAAAGACATGCCCGTAAGCCAGTTTGCGATCATCAACGACGCGGTCACCTTCCAGCGCCCAGAAAAATCCACCAAATTCCGCGTCTCGGTGATAGCTCTCAAGATATGCCACACCGTGGTCAACTATCTTTTCGGCACCCTTAAATCCGAAGAGATGACCCATTGCATAAGAATGGATCATTCTGGTGGTCGTGTGCAGTTCCTGCACCTCGCCAGGCAGGGGGGTGCCGTCATGATCAAGCAGAAAGAAACCAGGCCCATTTCGGCAGCTTGCACTGAAAAATTCAAGCTGATGACGAGCCTGTTCCATCAACCAGTTCTGGTGCTCTGGCGTGTCCAGCCAAAAACCTGTTTCAGAATCCAGCCCGACCGGAAGTAGCTTATCAGTTGTCATTCTTATCGTCCCACCTGCGTTAAACGACGGTGCACGCCGCGTCTCACAATACCGCCTTTGAGGTTTTCAATGCTGCAATCGCATCAATTCTTCCAGAATGGTAGATGCCTAATTTTGAGGAAACACTACCACCCCCGATTTGTTTGACCAGACCACGGGAGTTTAGGGCAATTTTTGTGTAGTGATTGGTGAAATTGGACCAATGAAGTTTCGCACGGGAAGGCAGTCTGCACCTGAGTAACGCTGGACATAGCCAGATAGCCTTGCATCATATAGGCTGTGTTCGCAGCTTACATGTCGCCACACTGCGATGGCGAGTGCAGGTTTATATGAGGCTTTGCGAGGGGGGCATGTTCTCATTGTTCAGTGTTAGTTCAATTGTGAGCAAACAATCGCATAGTCATGCGATGTCTGAAAACGGTGTGAGCTGATGGTACTACACCCGGCTGGTCCTAATACTGATCTTGGCGCGATGGAGCATCGCCATCTCACAGTCATGATGGTGGATCTTGTCGGATCAACTGTTCTCGCCCAGACCCTTGATCCCGAGGATTTGCTATCGACCACGCTGCGCTATCAGAAATTGGTCGAACATGCCACCAATGCCTTTGGAGGCAGCGTGCTGCAGATCGTCGGTGACGGAGTTTTGGTGGTCTTTGGGTGGCCTTCTTCCTGTGAAAACAATGCCGAAAGGGCCATGCGCTCGGCTTTGCGCATACATTCTGATCTGGCCGAATTGTCTGGCCCGACCGAATTGCAGTGCCGCATCGGAATCGCTTCTGGCGTCGTGCTGGTCGGGGATATTGCACTCGGGAGCAACATCCAGCCGGATGCGATCTTTGGATCTACGCTAAATCTTGCTGCGCGGTTACAGGCCCTTGCTGAACCCGGTGGGACGCTGATATCCGCTGCGACCCGTGCACTGGGGGGCGAGCAGCTTGAGTTCGATGGCCTGGGTGCAAAGAGCCTTGCAGGATTTGATCGGCCCGTTCCAGTGTATCGCTTGGCAGGTGAGACCCGAATTCAGGTATTGGATAAAGACCGGATACCTTTGATCGGGCGGGACGCTGAGAGAGCGCAACTTCATGCGGCTTGGTCTGACGTGGAAACCGGCAAAGGAAGGGTAATTTATCTGCAGGGTGAAGCAGGAATTGGAAAATCCCACTTGATCCGGGATCTGCGTACGTCGGTCGGCCCCCAGGCCTGGGTGACGTATCATTGCAGTCCTTTTCATGTGAGCTCACCCTTTTTTCCATTCATCTCACAAATTGAACGCTGGTGCGGAATTCTCGACAGCGACGACATCGCGATCCGACGAAACCGAATGACGGAACATCTGGGCAATATTCTGGATGACGACCAGTTGGGCACCTTGTTTTTTGTTCTCGCCCCAGGACCCGGCGATCATGGACCCGCCAGCGAAGAGGCGCTGCGCGCCGAAATCGTTACGATATTCCGTCGTGTCTTTGAAGTGTTAAGCCGCGAAGGGCCGGTGCTTGTCGTGGTCGAGGATTTGCAATGGGCAGATCCGTCGACCCTTTCGGTTCTTCAAGCTGTGGCAGAGCATCTTAGCAAATTACCTGTTCTGCTATTGTTGGCCGGGCGAAATCCTGTCACGCGGGCTATGGAAGAACGCATCCCTTCGCTGCAGATAACTGCACTATCACCGCTGGATGATGACACCGCTGCGGTTTTGGCCGGTGCCGCATCAAATGCGCAGCTTAGTGATGATACCATGGCGCAGATCGTGACCCGTGGGAACGGCATTCCACTTTTCATCAAAGAATGCGCGACGGCTATGGCAGCTTCACCCGAACGTGGGCTGGGGGCCATTCCCGCGACACTTCACGACCTATTGGCGCAGCAAATAGACGAAGTGGGTGAATTGCGCCGTACAGCTGTCGAGGCGGCAGTCATAGGTAGTACATTTGGCGTACCAATGATGGCGCATATCAGCGGCATCTCAGAAGCCGAAGCTGATGAGGCAATACACCAGCTTGCCTCAACAGGTTTACTGCAGCACCTGCCGGGTACAGGGAAAAATGCGACCGGGGCCTGGCGGTTTAGGCACGAACTTGTCCGCGAAGCAGCCTATCAAAGCCTCGTACGGGACCGGCGGGCGCATTTACATCGACGCGCAGCCGAAGCACTGAACGCACAGCCTGAGGCGGCCCGCAAACCGGAACAGATTGCACGTCACTGGGAGTTGGCAGGCGCGCCCGGCAAAGCCGTGGCTGCCTGGATCGAAGCCGCTCGCATAAACCTGCGTCGCCATGCCAATCAAGAAGGTGCGCAGCACGTTAGAAACGGACTGCGATTGCTGCAGAAACTGCCTGCCGAACATCGTGAAGAGGCAGAACTTTCCTTGCAGTTTCTACTTGCAGCCGCAGAACGCGTCCGGATCGGATATGGCGCGGATTCTGCAATTTCAGCCTTCGACCGTAGCTTTGAACTTTCCAAGAAACTCGGGGACCGACGCACTTTGGTGCGCGCCGGCAGGGGTCTCTTTACCGCCGCGATGGTCAAAGGGGATTATCGCAAGGCCGAGCATTGGGGACAGGCGATGATTGATGCCCATGATGATCACCATACGTGCATGGTCGGCAATTACATACGTGGATCAGCGCTTGCACCGCGTGGACAGTTCATAGCTGCGGCGACTGCGCTGGAAAAAGCAGCTTTGCACGCCGAAGCACACGCTGCTGAGGCAGGAAACGATCCGGATGTCGCGGCGATGTTACAGATCGAGAGCATGGCTGCTTTGGTCGACAGTTTCCTGGGAAAAACTGAACGTGCTTTGGCTCGCGCCAAAAGTGCGGTTGATGCTGCAGGGGTATTGGGGCAGTCGCTGACAGTGGCAAATGCGATGCATTGGCAGACCGAGATCTACATGCAGACCGATCATCCGGATTATCCGCATATGGCAAAGACTTTTGCAAAGATCGTGCGAGACAGTGTTGGCCCATATTACAACGCGGTTGCAACCGCGCATCTCGCGGGTGCGTCGATACGTTCGGGCGAACCGGCAAAGGGCGTCGCCTTGCTGCAATCGGCCTGGGAAAAAATGCATGCAACTGGAGCCAAGGCGGCAGGTGTTCTTGTCCATACTGAACTTGCGCGTGGCTTTCTCGCGCTTGGTCAAATCCCACAAGGTCTGGAAGCAGTTGATGCTGGTTTAAGATTTGCGGATCAAACCGGAGAGCGGAATTACGAAGCCGAGCTAAACCGGATCAGAGCTGCGCTGCTGGCAAAGCAGGAAGACGCTTCTGATGAGGCCGAGGCCGCGTGCCGAACGGCGATACAGGTGGCCCGTGATCAGGGAGCTGCTCTGTATGAGAAACGAGCATTAGAAGATCTGGCCCGTCTGCGACCAGTTGACCCTGAGATTGCTGCACGTCTTGCCAAGCTGAATGATGCCGGGGTTTCGGCCTAGCGCCTTCGGCCCAATGCACAGTCATCCGGGGCAAGATTCAGACCAACAAATTCAGCGACCTGCGCAAATGAAGAGGTTTTTAGCAGCAGCCGATGTCCCGTTTGCGAAAAGGTCTTGGCCGAGTACAGGTTCTTTGAGACCATTGGGTTGTTCATGAGTTGCGTGATCGCGTCATACCCCACCATTGACGTCATCAAGTCACCCATAATGACGGTCCCCTTGTGCTGCTCGGCGAACAAGCCCGGAAACAACTCGATCCGGTCAACATTGCAATACATTCTGCTCAGGTCGGCGATTAGCTCGTCGGCGAAGGGCTGATCCCCCACAAGATCCGCGATGCTCGAGTGTACTCGACGTTTAAAATGATGACGATAGGCGTTCAGCGAGGGAAGTCGTGCTTTGCGTGTAAGGGCAATCGTTGCTTCGACCGGTGAGGGCACACCTTTTGCAGGCCTTTCGAACAGAAAATCAGGTGTATTGCGCAGCGATATCCTGGCTGCGGGTTGGCGCGAGAGAGAGCGGATCATTTCCTCAAGTCCCGTTTGTTCGACGAGGCGAGGGTTGAACCGGAAACCAGTCGGCTCGACCTGAGCGCCGTCGATGATGAAACGCTCGGGGATCATTGAATGCCAACGGTACAGCAAATTGAATTCAATCGCGATTTGGTTTGAGTGATGCCAACGCTGCCAGCGGTTGACGCCGACCGGCAGATGAAAAGGCATGTTTGCCACGTGGCTGATATAGTCCTCGATCACCAGTTTGATCAGCAGCGCGATCAGAGTGCATCGCGTGGTTTGGAACACGCGCTCTTTATCCCAGCCGTCAGTGCCGCGTTTCTCGCGCCAGAGAAGATCGGCAAATGTATTGTGCGCGCGCATCATCAATGTGTTGATGGCAGTATAGCCGATCGTGCCGTTGCCGTTGTCCAGGCCGGTTGCGTGAAAATCAAGCAGCCTTTGATCGACTTGTTGGCACGTCAGCTCGGGATGTGCGCGTTTCAGGGAGTTGCGCAGCTTGCACGGATCATGCAGGGGCCGCGCAGCATCATCACCCTCGGCGAGACTGCCATCAAATGGCGGGGCCAGCTTAACTCCACCGGATTGATCTTTCTGGAACAGCTTCGGCGGCCACATTTCGCCATTGTCGTCCATCCGAAACGCCAGTCGGTGGGTCATTACGCCTGTTTCGGGGTCTCTTTCGCGCAGCATATCAGTTTGAAAATCATTCAACCCGTAGATCTGGCAAAGATCGACTTCGTGGTTTGAATCAGTCTGATCAAACGGTCCGGTTGGCCCGAAGGTCCGCAGAAAGCTGTCGGTGAACCATTGCGCGACCGATATGAAAAGAACGGTCGTGCCTTGCGGGCACAACAAGGTAAGCGGGCTGCCATCTATCTGTGTTCTGCGGCGAAACAAGTCGGCCACTTCACTTTCCGATGGCAGGATCGGTGAGGGATCTTCGGGCGGTGTGTGACGACCAATCCAGCGGTTGGAATAGACGCCCGGCCAGCTGGTATAGTCCGCACACAATGTATAGGGTCGCGGCCGGTGCACCCGCGCTGCATTCGCAAGCCTCATGGCTGAGATATAGCTTGTCGTGCGTGGTGCGATCTTGAACCCAAGATTGATAAGATCATCAATATTCAGCATCTAAATGGCTCCAATTGATCATCGGTTTGGAAAACGGGCGCGCGCGAGGCTGAGGTAAGTCTTAAGCCGGATTTCGTTGATCGGACCCAGAGGTTTGTGCTCGGCGGTCACACGCCATGGCGAAAATGAAAGGGTATCACCATCGAGCGGATCAAATTCTGCATCTCTTTCGATGGTAATATCTGCGATGGGTGTAACCGTGCGATGAAACGGGTCAAGTGGTGCGTCTGGCTGTGGATCGCAGGCCCATCGGACGCGGTTGTCGAGCGGATCGAAGTCGCCATCATTACGCGGTGGTTCGATTATACAGAACTCAAATCGATTGCCGTCACCGGCGACGTCCTGACGGAGTTTCCGGCTGATGCCGTCATGCTCGTCCACCGGTTTAGTTGCTACCTTATGTCGAACGCTGCGGGCGAGGTATCGTACTGTCAGGTCAGTCCCCAGCCGATAGGGCGTCGTTGACCAGAAATGCGCCTCGAATGGCGACTGCATGTAGTTCGAGGCAAAATCGCTCGCAGTCTGAAGACGTCGCCTGCCTTTTTGTGTGGCAAATGCGTGAAACAGGGCCACCAACCCTCGAGTGATCAGCTTCAATGACCAGCTGCGACGCTTATTTGACGCGTGCTGTAGGGCTTGCAGCGTGGCGATCAGGCTGCTTAGCCGTTCATAATCGTCGGAAAGGTAACTGGGGAAAGTGTCCCGATCGACAAGAACAAAGTCGAACTCATCGCTGATTTGCGAGATGTTGAGTTGTGAAAGCGCCTCGACGTCGATCAGTTTGGTGCCCGGCACATCAAATAGTTTGACCGCCATTCCATGGGCATCGGTTTTACGATCATCCAGATGCGCACCGTTGGAAAAGCGAACTGCTGCAGAATAACTTGCTGCTTTTTCGAAAAGGCCATGGCGCAACCTTTCCGGCAGATCGTCCCGGATTGTGAAAGTGGCTTTGACACACCCATGGCTGCGCCCATGTTGCGCTCTTAACCTTCGACCTTTCCACTTCGCGATCGCTTCAAAATTCTGATCGATGATATCGTCAACCACGTCTTCAGGTGAAGTGTTTGGCAAATAATGTGTCAACGAACCCCCTTTCCCGAGCAAGCCCAGGCAATAATTAACCTCTACAAATATGTCTGACAGCCAACCCCTTCTAAATGCCCGCAGATTAACCCTTTTTGGTTTTTCTTTCAAATGAAGTGACTTATGGCAGCCTTATTGCCTCAATCCTTTCGACCTCAAACAGCCGTTTTCGCGTCAGAATGAAGTATACCGGTCAATAATTGGTAGGGTGGGATCAATCGATTTACGACTTCCAAACGGGCGCGGTTGGCGCCGTGTTCGCTAGCGTTGCGTTGGCTTACCTTGGAAGACTTATGCTGACAGAAAGTTATTGACGCATTTCTTGATCTCGGGCACTCAGGCAGCAGATGGTTCCCAACGATACGTCAGAGGGATGAAAAGGGAATACGGTGAGGAATGCCACGCGGCGCCAATTCCGTAACTGCCCCCGCAACTGTAAGCGGTGAGCTATGCCAAATAGCCACTGACCCCAAGGGTCGGGAAGGTTGGCCAAGCGCGGACCCGCAAGTCAGGAGACCTGCCATCAATTGTTCAACCAACCCGGGGCGGGGCGTCCTGGAAGGAGGTATTGATGGCACGTTATACACGTGTGTGCACGACTGGCAGCTTCCGTCTGCGCTTGGAAACAAGCGGAGTGAGAAATGCGAAAATCGCTGATCAATACATTGTCGACAACGTGAACCGCCGACGCGGGGTGCCCAACGCGGTGTTCAGAATACTCAAAACGTTACGATATAGCATAGCAATAACTTTAATTGCGCAATAAAGGTGGCGAGATGACGAACAATGTTGATCATATCCTTCTTGTCTGCGCGAGCTGCAGAAGTGGCGAAAGTGCAGACAAAGTACCCCAGGCTTTGAAGCATAAATTGCCGAGGGAATTTGTGATCCGCTCTGTGAATTGTATGGCGGGTTGTGAAAGGCCAACCACCATCGGCTTTCAGGCCCGTGGCAAAGCACAATATCTATTTGGTGACATTTCTACAGATAAAGATTTGGACGCGATCGTTGAATTTGCCCATCAGTATCTGCGCAGTGGCGATGGTTGGACAAAAGCCACTGATCGGCCACGGGCATTGTTCACAAAAACTCTCTCACGCCTGCCGCGTATTGAGCTTGAGGAAGCGCTATGACCAAGCAAAGCTTTCTGATAGCCGAAAATCTGGAATATTACGCGCTTAACGGAGATATCTTGTTGCAAGGCGTTTCGTTCGCCTTGGACGAGGGCGCTATTCTTGCGATCGCTGGTCCGAACGGGGCAGGTAAAACAACGCTTTTGAATCTACTCTGTGGTGCCGAGGCACTGGCATTGGGGGATGTGCGTATGAATGGACAAAGCCTCAAGCACCTATCCGCAAAAGAACGCGCCCGCATGATAGCCGTTGTCAGCCAGCAGGAATTTCCTGACGGGCGTCTGTCACTGCGTGATTATGTGGCATTGGGTCAGATCCCCATACGCGCAGATCGCTCGGCCGAAGATCATGCGCGCGAACTGAACCGGATATTAGACCTCACCCATTTAGGCATGTTGGCGGACAAGCGGATGGCTCAGCTTTCTGGGGGTGAGCGTCAGCGGGCTCATATTGCTCGCGCCTTGGCACAAAACCCCTCGTTGCTGTTTCTCGATGAACCCACAAATCATTTGGATCCGGACGCAAAGGGGCGGATGCTATCGCTGGTCGCTGATCTTGGGGTCACAGTGGTAATGATCGTGCACGATTTGGTCATGATCCCTGAATTTGCCACACATGTTGCTTTGATGAAATCCACGCACCTGACCGGATTTGGCACTGTTGCCGAAGTTCTGACGCCCGAACGGGTCCGTGAAACCTTTGGCGTGGATTATCTGTGCTTTCACCATGAGGGTCGCGTGATACCGGCTCTTGATATCCGAAGAACCACTGTTTCTACATAAACTCAGGAGAATATTGATGAAACACATCTGGTCCGTGGCTTTGGTCACTGCCATTGCAAGCAGCGCTGCAGCGCAGGAAGTCACCGTGGACAATTGCGGCGAACCCCTTGTGTTTGAGACGTTGCCGGAACGGTTGGTCGTGCATGACATGAACATGACGGATATGGCTTTTGCTTTGGGGCTACAGGACAAGATCGTCGGCCTCACCGGGATCACCGGCTGGTACAAGACCAGCCCGGAATTCGATACCTTGCGGGGTAACATTCCGGAGCTCGCGCCGAAATACCCCACTGTTGAGAACCTCGTCGCAGCGGACCCAGATTTGTTTTTCGCGGGCTGGTATTATGGAATGAAACCGGGTGGGGATGTGACGCCAGACACATTGGAACCCTTCGGGATCAAAACCATGATCCTGACCGAAAGCTGTGTGCATTTGGACAAGGATCGCCCCGAGTCCAGCATGGACCTGCTGTTTGACGATGTTCTGCGTCTTGGCAAGGTTATGCAGGTCGAGGACAAGGCCGAGGCGCTAGTGAGTGAATGGAAAGACGAATTGGCCGCGATCGAAGCGCAAACGACCGAGCTGCCGAAGCCTCGAGTTTTCTTGTTGGATGGTCCGGCGGATGCACCGTTCACTGCTGGGAAGTTTGCCATTCCCGATGCTATGATCGCTGCGGCGGGTGGTGAGAATGTCACCCATGACATGGATACAAGCTGGGGGCGTAGTTCCTGGGAAGCCGTAGCCACATCTAACCCCGAATTCCTGGTGCTGCTGGATTATCAGACCGGCAACGGCGCAGCAGATACCTTCAAATTCCTGCAAGAGCATCCGGTGATGTCGCAGACCGATGCCGTCAAGAATGAGCGTTGGATCGGCTTGCGGTACGAAGAATTGACACCTGGCCCCGCAAATATTGAGGCGATCTCGAAAATGGCTCAAGCGATGCATCCGGGCCTCAACTGATATGGGCCGATTTGGCCTAACACTTCTGCTGGGGGCGGCTATTTTGGCCGCCCTTGTGCTGGTTTCCACGATTTACGGAACTACCTCGATCCCGGTGTCTGAGACATTTACTGCTATTATGCGTGGCACGGGTATCGACGACGGCGAAATGTCTCCGATGCACCGGATCGTGTTTGATCTCAGGTTGCCCCGTGCATTGTTCGCCGCTGTGATAGGCGCCGGACTTGGTATCGTTGGCGTCGTCCTACAAACCACGACTCGCAACGATCTTGCCGACCCTTTTCTTTTTGGCTTGTCTTCGGGGGCCGCCGCAGGTGCGGTGTTTGTCATCACCGTAACCGGAGATGTGCTGGGTTTTTGGACACTGCCGCTCGCCGCCTTCTGCGGAGGGCTCGTCGCGTCGGGCGTTGTATTGGCGCTGGTTCACGGTTTGCGCACAAGTGCGCCAGAGAAACTAATCCTGGCAGGATTGGCGGTTTCATTCCTGTTTTCAGCCATCACCAACTACTTGATATTTGCGGGTGACAACCGCGCTGCCCACTCGGTGATCTTCTGGATGTTAGGTGGATTGGGCCTGGCCCGCTGGGAGACGTTTCCGCTTGTTTGTGTTGGGCTGATCCTGATCCTAACGTATTCTCTGTATCGCAGTCGTTGGTTGGACGCGCTGCTTACGGGGGATTTAACCGCAGCAACTCTTGGGGTCCCTGTTCAGGGATTGAGATTCAGCATGTTTTTCACGGCGGCTTTGGCAACTGCAGTTTTTGTCTCGGTGGCGGGTGTGATCGGATTTGTTGGCTTAATGGTGCCACACATAGCCCGCGGAATTGCGGGACCTTTGCACAGCCACCTTGTACCGACTGCCGCGATTGTTGGCGCTGCGTTATTGACCGGTTCGGATATTCTCAGCAGGCTTTTGCTGGCGCCACAGGAGTTGCCAGTAGGGATTGTCACGACTTCCATTGGTTCGGTTTTTGTATTTTTGCTTTTGTTCAGAACAGCAAGAAACCAGCGGTGAATTTAAGTGATGAACAGCCGCAGCTATCGCTTTCCGGATTTAATCGCATCTCCGCTTCTTGATGGTCGCAATGAGCCTAAAATTGCCAACTTCTCAATAGTTTACTCTATTTGAAAGGTGCAGTCGGGCTAAAAGTTTGGCAATCAAATGATCATTCTACTCTTGGCGAGATACGCCACAGAAAAGCGCCGCCGATAAAGAATGCCAGATCACCCAGTGATGTGACCACGCGAAACAACCCGATTGCAATCAGCGCTTCTGCCTCAGATATGTAGGCCTGTAAAAAAATGAGCAGAACAAACTCACGGATTCCGATCCCTCCAGGCGCGCCAGGAGTGACATAGCCTAACAGCCAAGACGTCACGGCAATGACTATGATGGCAGGGTCATAGTCACCGGAAACCAATCCAACCAATACCAACAAAGTAAAACCCATGGCTAAAAAGAAGATGGAAGCAAGCAACGATCCGTAGATAAGCCTTTGTCGCGACGGCGTGTTGGGCTGCGCTCGAAGCATTCTTGTAATCAGTATGATCATCAAAATGGCAATAACCATCGCTGTCGGTACAAGCCAATGAATGGGTATGACCTCAGATATTTCTAGTGAGTGGGGAGCTGCACCAAATGTAAATCCAATTAGAGCGAAAAGCCCCGCGACCAGAATAAGAGTGCAAATTTCAAGAATATTTGCGAGCGCCAACCCACCCTGACTTGCTCCATGGTCAGCCATAACGATATGTCGGCCCAAATATTGAAACACGTTTCCCGGTAGATATTTCGCGATCTGCGTTTTGGAGTAGGTTGAAAACGTCAGTGCACGTGAAAATGTTTGGTCTTGCGTTCCCTGGACCAGCCCATGCCAAAGCTCGGCCAATAGCAACAAAGCGGTTGAATAAAAAAATATTGCCGCAAATACGATTGCCCACGCCTGCCAGCCAGGAGACCAAGCCGCAATTTGGGACCAGTGCTGTGCAACCGCGACGGTAAAATAGTACAAAGTCACGGCAACAATGGCCCAGCCTATCACGCGTAGCGCGCGCCGCTGTCCACGCCCTAACTTATTTGGAAGTGTCATTTCTCTGCTACAGGGGTGGGTTGGATCAGTGTCGTTTGATCGGGGTAGGGCAGTGATGGAACGCGCCCCCGGTAGGTCTTGATCTGTGCCTCCACCGCTTCAATCGGGCTGCGATACTCCCGTCTGCCAGAGTTATCAAATACGATCATGCCACCAGGTGCAACGTGTGCTATCGCGTGCCTCAAACAAGCCACCCGTGCGCGTCCGTCTATGATGATGACGTCGAATGGACCTTCTGCGCCTTCGATTGCAGTGACATAATTTTCGAAGCTGTGCGAAGTATTGCCAGGTTTTTTTGATCCGTATTCTGGATTGTAGTTGGCATCGGGCTCAATCAGCCCCAATTCAACGTTGGAAAACGCGCTCAGCCGGTTGGATATTACAGGATGCCAATCGACATCATGTTCGACACTGGTGACATGATGAGCGCGCCGCGCGGCCCAGATTGTGCTGGTACCGCTACCGTATTCAAAAACGCGTGGGGTGTCTCACTGGGCGAGAAAAGCGTCGATCTTGTCGATGGACGTCAGTCTGGCGGTTGATGGGGCTCGATTCATTTCGTGGGGTCAGAGAAATCGTGGTAGAATCAATACTATTGCGTTGTGTGTAAGAGTTTCCTGTGTTTTTTGTTGTTTTATGGGTCAATTGAATGAATTGCGTGCGTAGATGGATGACAAAGACTTAAAAATCATTGAGGCATTGCAAAAGAACAGTTCTCTTTCGCAGCGAGAGCTTGCCGAAAAGGTCAACTTGTCTCAGAACGCCTGTTGGCGACGCTTGCAGCGGTTGAACGAGACCGGTGTAATCGTTGGTTCGACGGTGCGCGTTAACCGCGAGAAACTTGGCCTCGGCTTGGTAGTCTTCATGATGGTGAAAACGCGCCATCATTCGACGGAATGGCTTGATGCATTCCGCCGCGCCGTATTGAAAATTCCGGATGTCGTAGATTTTTTCCGGATCGGGGGCGATTACGACTACATGATAAAGGTCATCACTGAGGATATGAACTCGTATGATCTGGTATATCAGCGCTTGATTTCAGAAGTAGAGCTTGACTCAGTTACCTCCTATTTCTCGATGGAAGCAATCGCTGAGCAGCGGCCATTAAAAATCTCTTGAACTTTGATTTTCACGTGAACAGCCCGATTTGGTTGGTCCAAACTAATTGTAAGTGCATGATTGGATTGTTTTCGATTGGGAAGAATCGCACTAGGGGCGATCGTAAACTTTAGGCGAAGTTTTCCCCATTCTTGTGGTCACATACACAGGATAATCTGAAATCGGTTGATATTTTGGTGATAATATTCACCAGGTCGCAGATATCATTTCCATCAGGAGGACACGATATGAATAGACTTATCCAAGCTGCCGCATTCGGTATTTCGGGTATAGGAGCAGCCATTTCGCCAGCGATGGCCGATGAGTGGCGCCTTAACAACTTTCTTCCGGAAACACGCCCGGAAACGGCTGAGCTGGAGCAATTCGTCGAAGATGTGAACGGCGCACTCGCGGAAGGCTCTGAGATTACTCTCTACAGCGGCGGTTCGCTGGGTTTGCCCAACACGGATACCTTGCGTTTTTTGCCCAAAGGCGCAGTGGAAATGAGCTTGATGTGGGCCAACTATTTAGGGCGTGACGCTCCTGCGCTAAGCTCCGTAGTTGTTCAGGGCACCATCGGCTCGATCGAGGAGTTCGAAAAAGCAATCCCGACAGTCCGCGATATCTATGAAGAAGAGTTTGCTGACTGGGGTGTGTCCTCAGTGGGTTATGTCGCAATCCCGATGCTGTCGGTTTCAGTTTTCTGCCGGGATGAGCCCGTGCGCACCCTTGAGGATCTCAAATCAAAGAAGCTGCGTGTCTGGGCGCGTGATCAGGTCGAAACCTTCACCCGTCTGGGTGTAGCCGCGCAGATCATCCCGCAAGAAGAAATGTATGTGGCGCTCAAGACCGGGGTCGTTGACTGTGCCCTTTACCCGGCGCTCTATGCGCATACGGTCTCGTTGCAGGAAGTGGCCAAGTATGCGTCATTCCTTTATCCGATGGCATCCGGCCCATACGTAATCGGTGTGGCCACCGACAAGTGGGACGCGACGGATGAGGCGACCAAAGCGGCGATCACTGCAGCAGCAGATGATTTGTGGGACCGTACCAACCAGTATGAAGATGACTTCGAGCGTGAGCTTGCTGCCCGTGAAAAACTTGGTGAAGAGGGTGTGACCTGGGGTGAAGACTTCTCTGACGAAGACCGGGCCCTCTTTGTGTCCTCGGTAACCGAAACATGGAAAATGCTGGCGGAAGAAGCTGGTGGAAACGCACCGGCCTACCGCGAACGTGTTCTGACCGCTTTGGGCCGCTAATTCTAAGATGGCAACAAGATTAAAACACTTTATCGCGCAGGGGCTGGATCGTCTGGCCCTTGCGTGTGCGGCGGCATCAGCACTGGGAATGATTGCCATTGTTGGCATTATCGTAACCAGTGTCCTGATGCGTAAGTTTGCCAACTCGCCTCTTCACATCACAGAGGAAGTAGTTGGACTGTTATTGAGCGTCTCGTTGTTTTTGGGTTTGCCGATGGTCACCTTGCGGGCCAAACATGTGCGCGTTTCGCTGTTGGCCGACAGGATAAAAGGCAAGATGCATGTCGTTGTGCAGATAGTCGCGCTGCTGGTTGGTATAATCTTCTTTCTCTGGTTGATCGTCGAGACGATCCCTTGGTTCGAGTTTGCTTTCATGCGCTATCTCAAGACGGAAACCACCCGGATTCTGCTCTACCCCTGGATGGCGTTAATGCCGATCTCTCTGACGCTAACCCTATCCATTTTTGTGGCCCGTCTGGTCGGTGTTCTGGACCGAGTGGATGACTCAGAAGCAGATATGGAACAAAGCTTTACCGACGAGGCCCGCTAATGTCATTTTGGCTTACTCTGATTGGGGTGCTGGTTGCCACCGCCGGTACTGGCGTCGCTTTGGGTGCCGCATTGGGCCTGACTGGGCTTATTATCCTTTACTTTTTCTCAAACGGCGCGACCTCGCTTGCAATCGACGCAATCTGGAGCGTTTTCAACTCGTTCACACTCAGCGCGGTGCCAATGTTCATCTTGCTTGGTGAGGTGTTGCTGCGGAGCGGAATCAGCGAGAAAGCCTATTCCGCATTCTCGCCTCTATTTCGGCGAATTCCAGGTGGGTTGCTGCACACTAACATTGCGGTTTGCACATTGTTTGGAGCCGTCAGCGGTTCGAGCCTTTCGACAGCAGCCGCGGTCGGATCGGTTGCTTATCCTGAAATGTCCAAGCGCGGCTATGACAAAGACACCGTAGTTGGAAGTCTGGCTGGCGGAGGCACGCTGGGGCTGCTGATACCGCCGAGCCTGTCTTTCTTGATTTACGGCGCATTGACGGAAACCTCGATCGGCCGCCTGTTTGCCGCAGGCATTATCCCGGGTTTCCTAGTGGGTCTGATGTTCATGGCCTATCTCTTCGTAAAATGCTCTCGCAACCCGTCGATCGCTCCACGTGACCAGGAGCCGGTATCGTTGTGGCAAGCCTTAGCAGGCTTCAAACAGATTTGGCCACTTCTGGCACTGATTTTCGCGGTGATCGGCAGCATTGTGGGTGGTTTGGCAACGCCAACCGAAGCCGCAGGTGTGGGCGTTGTGCTGGCAGTCATTATCTCTTCGATTTGGGGGGATTTGACCTGGAAGAAATTGGTTGAGGCGGTGTATCAGTCCGTTCTGTTGTTCGCTGCAGTTGGTTTTCTGGTGCTGGGCGCAACCATTTTGGCAAAATCCACAAGTATCCTGGGTGTCCCTCAGCAAATTCTCGAGGTGGTCGCAGAAAGCGGTATGGGAACCTACAGTGTGCTGTTAATCGTCGTTCTGATTTATCTGATCCTGGGATGTTTCTTCGACGGATTGTCCCTGATGATCATGACGTTGCCGGTGGTATTCCCGCTTTTGACGGGCTTGGGATTTGATCCGATCTGGATCGGAGTAATCATCACCATCGTGATCGAGATTGGACAGGTCACACCCCCGGTGGGACTTAATCTATCTGTCCTGACGGCGCTGACCAATAATGAAGTCAGTTTGGGACGCGTCGCGGTGGCAACAGTGCCTTACTGGTTGATCCATCTGTTCGCCATTCTGGTACTGACGATGTTCCCTGCATTGGCGCTTTTCCTGCCAAATCTGCTATTCTGATAAAGGAGCTCAGCCCTGTGGTTCTGAAAGTGAGGCCCAAAAGTTTCGGACCGGTCTTTGTGTTCTTCGATGGAAGTGCACAACTCAGCTATGCCTATGGGGATACTGACGACATTATTTCTCATCCGCCGCATGAAACTCCGGTGGACACAATGATTGCGTCGCTTGGTTCATGTATCATACGTTCAGTCGAGTGGGCGGCTGCGCAACGTAAATCGCAGTTGAATCCTTTCACGGTCAAAATTGTAGGCACCAAGTCTCCTGAATTGCCCGGTCGGTTGGAGAAGGCCGAGATCACGATCATCGGCGATGTGGTGGATGATGGGGTGATGGCCACCCGCATCTTGAAGCAGGCTAAAGCTATTTGCACTGTCAGCAACTCATTGAACACCGAAGTCGAGATCAACATTCAGGCGGCCTGATCGCCTGAATGCCGCTGCCAGCCAATTTCTCGGTACAAGGAGCAGAGCCATGACCGAACCCTCTGCTGCGAGGCACGAAGTTCCCGTAGATTCCGACACGACCCTTGAAATGCTCGACAGAGATCCAGCCTCTGTCTATCGGCGTTTGCGGCGCGAAGCGCCTGTGGTCCGGATAGAGGCGATCGGCCGGATTGTTTTGACTAAGGCAGACGACACCTATCTGGCCAAAACGGATTCACAGCATTTTCATTCCTCCGATTCCAGGACGGCAATGGAACGAGCGTTTGGTGGCAACACGTTGATGCGTAAAGATGGTCCGGCGCATCTGGACGAGCGAAATGCAATGGTGGAAACCTTTCATGCTCGCCACATTTGCGATACCTGGAGGGCTAGGTTCCAAGCAGTCACTGAATTGGCTGTATCCGCTTTGCGCGATCAGACCAGAACGGACCTTCGCCAGACCTTGGCGGCTCCGCTATCGGCGCTCTACCTGCAACACGTTTTAGGCATCCAGCCTGACGATCAGGATCAACTTTTCAGTTGGGCGAATGCCTTGATCACGGGGGCCATGAACTCGGGTTTTGACCCGGCCGTATTTGCGCTCAGCGATCGTGCCAACGATGAAATGAACCGGTGTTTTGACAGGATGATCGATTTTCATCGCGAAAACCCCAATCCTTCCGTTTTGTCAGTGATGGTCAATGCGCCTAATCCACTTTCACTAAGTCAGATACGCACAAATCTAAAAATCTGTATCGGGGGCGCGGTGGTCGAAAGCCGTGATGCGATTTCAACCACGATCCACGGGCTTCTACGCAATCCGGATCAGCTAAATCACTGCATAGAATCCGATCGTTGGGACTTGGCATGTGAGGAAGGGCTGCGCTGGGTTGCCCCTATTCAGGCCAGCCCACGTATAGTTGCCAGTGAAATTGCCCTACGCGGAGTAACGTTGCCTAAAGGTGAAACAATCTTGGTTGTGCAGGGCTCGGCCAATCATGATGAAGACTACTGGCAGGACCCACATCTGTTCAATATTTATCGCCCGCTTAGTGCAAACCAGACCTTTGGGTTGGGTCCGCATCGGTGTATGGGGGGCGATCTGTATCGTCGACTGGTAAGCGATGCACTGCTGCCGTATTTGTTCCGGTGTTTTCCAAATATGCAGGCCGATCCCTCGCGGGCTGTAGAGTTCAGGGGTTTTGCTTTTCGTGGCCCGACTTCACTGCCGGTTTTTCTCCGTTGAGTTTGATAAATGCGGAGGCGGCATTGAACGAGCGCCTCGATAACGGTGTGGCAG
Organism: Ruegeria sp. YTSA064; assembly: GCF_059610325.1. NCBI lineage: Bacteria > Pseudomonadati > Pseudomonadota > Alphaproteobacteria > Rhodobacterales > Roseobacteraceae > Ruegeria > Ruegeria sp. YTSA064. Next base: position 252,664 of record NZ_JBXWNK010000006.1, on the reverse strand, counting down.
AAACTTAGAGTTGGTGAATTAACCCAATAACAACCCTATTCTTCGTTCATAATTATCGAATAATATGCCAATGGTGATAACTTTGGGTCATATTTTTTTGTGATTACATATAAAATACTCATCAAAGGAGTATTCCCATGTCGCTTGCAGATTTTCGTAGTTCTCTAAAATCCGATAACCTTGTTCGCAACTTGCGCGAAGGCGTAATTGGCGACGGGGCAAGCATCCCGGGCCTGTTTGGCGAGGTATCACTCGTTTACGCAGATTATGTTGCCTCCGGACGGGCTCTTGCTCAGGTTGAGGACTATATCCGAGAATCCGTGCTGCCCTATTATGCCAACAGCCATACCGAAGCATCGTTCTGCGGTTCCTTTATGACCCGTCTGCGCGCCGAAGCCCGGGCTGAAATCTCGCGTCTTACTAATGCCGCAGGGTGCAGCACGATATTTACTGGTTCTGGTGCTACTTCGGGCCTTAACCGGCTTGTCGCGCTATTTGGTATCAACGACGCTGCCAAGGCTGTTGTTTTTATTGGTCCTTACGAGCACCATTCCAATCTGCTGCCTTGGCGTGAATCAAAAGCTGAAGTAGTGGAAATCCCCGAGGCCGCAGAAGGTGGCCCTGATCTGGCGTTGCTTGAAGCAGCATTGAAGGATCATGCTGACGCTGACGTCAAAATTGGCAGCTTTTCGGCAGCGTCCAATGTCACGGGTATTGTCACTCCGACCGATGAGGTCACGCGATTGCTCAAGTCCCATGGTGCATTGTCGGTCTGGGACTACGCAGGAGCTGGTCCCTATCTGCCGATTGATATGAACCCCGCCGATGATTGCCAAAAAGACGCAGTCGTTGTTTCACCACACAAGTTTCCGGGGGGGCCAGGAGGCAGCGGGGTATTGATAGTGCGCGATGACACTGTTTGTCTGGATATCCCATCGTGGCCAGGAGGAGGGACAGTAACCTTCGTGTCGCCGTGGGATCATCGGTACTCGTCCGATATCGCAGCCCGCGAAGAGGCAGGCACCCCCAATGTTATTGGTGATATTCGCGCCGCGCTGGCCTTTATCATCAAAGACGAAATTAGTCAGGCCTTCATCTCTGCACGCGAAGCAGAGATGAACGAAATGGCATTGAAGGCTTGGTCCAAAAACCCGCAACTGGCCCTGTTGGGCGTTGGTCACCCGCATCGATTGCCAATCTTTTCGTTTCGGGTGAGCCGTGCTGATGGATCGCGTTTCCACCACCAGCTTTTTACCCGAATGCTAAGCGACGTTTATGGTATTCAGGTACGAGGTGGATGTGCCTGCGCAGGTCCGTATGCGCATCGGCTCTTGGAAATAGGACAACCCGAATCCGAACAGCTATTCAGCGATCTGCGGGATGGAAAAGAGTTGCTTAAACCGGGTTGGGTACGTCTGAATTTCAGTTATCTGATGGATGACGCGAAAGTTCAGTACATCATCGATTGCGTGAACGAATTGACCGGTCGTCTCGACGAGTTGGAAGTGCGTTACATGTCCGATCCAGCAACCGCTCGCTTCGCCATCAATTCCGACGCGCTTGAAGTGGCGTAGTCGGCGATATCGAGAACTTACGGCGGTCGGACCTCCCTCGGTGGGTCTGGCCAAATTTCTTACTGTCTGATTGTGACAACAGCCGGGAGCGGGTCATTTTGCAACGATTGAAATATCGAAGTTCAGTTTCTATCACACACGGGGGCTTGAACATTGAACCTGGGATTAGTGCGACTGATTTTCATTTGTACCGTGACTGGGTAGAAGTCGTTGGCTCTTCGAATTCTAAGGCGCGGGTTCGTTCAATGTGAATTGATTACGCTGCTACCAGTTTGTGTGCGATCATTCACCGAGAAAGAGGCCATTTGGCACGGCGCGTCAAATGGTCAGGCTATTTAGTGGTCAATCTGGGTAGATTGGCCATGTCGGGCCGGGGCATGAGGAATCATATGGTCGAATCGCGCAGTGAAATTGCATTTTCCCGACGATGTATCGTGTTGGAGCAGACATGCGCATCAGTGTAGGGATCGCGGTGACTCTGCTGGTTGCGTTGTCGATTGGCGTGTCAACTTTTCTGGTGCATTCGCTTTGGTGGACGACTGCACGCGAGAACAGCCGAATGTTGGCGGCTGAGATCAATAGCCAGATCGCAAATACTGTTCGGATCGAAGTTGGCTTGACGCTAAGATCTGCCGAGGCAGCCTGGGCAGCCGTGCGAACCATCTTTGTTCAGGATGTCATCGCCACGCGACAGGCCGACAAACGCGAGTTTGTCTTTCTGTCGCAACTGCAGGCGCAACCAAACATTTCGTGGATCATGTTTGGTTGGCCGGACGGGAATTATTTCGCCGCTCACCGCTTGGGGGATGGTGGGCTTGAGATGATCGAGATCGACAGCGAAATCCGAGATGGAATGCTGCGGACCGACCGATACATTTTTATTCCGGGTGATATTCAGTTCGAAGAACGGGCTTTCTCGGCGACAACCTTTGATCCGCGTGATCACGCTTGGTATCGGAATTTCATAGGCCGGGGCACTGCCGACTGGATCGAAGCCCGCGATCTGCCCGGTGGTCATAAGACGGTCTATGCGTTTGCAGGCCCCGTCGACGTAAATCGCAAGCGTCAGGGTGTTCTGGCGGTTGTCATCGAAACTGACAGGCTGTCGCGTTTTCTGGGCACACTGCGACCTGGTGAATTTGGCGCTGCATTTATTCTTGACGCTGACGGGAAGGTGATCGCAGTTCCCGATCCCGAGGCGGATGAGATCACACCTGCCCGGATGGGTGAAGGTCAGCTTTACGAAGTTGCCAAGAAGTCCGGGCAGCAACTGCTGGGGAATTCGATTTCGCGCGCGTCCATGAACTCCACAACTAGGATTGTGAACGATGGCGTGCCCTATGCAGTGGCTCTGACACCGTTGGGGTTTTATGGGTGGCGCGTGGCGACGGTTATTCCCGAGTCTGCATTCTTGTCCGGAATCAATCAGACACTGGTGAACTTGCTCTATATTCTGGTCGGAGTTGTCGTCGTCGCAACGGCGCTGGCAATTTGGCTTGTCCGAACGGTTGTCGCAAATCCTTTGGCACGCATCGTCGAAGACCTGAGCCGCGTTGAAAGGTTTGATACCGAAAAGATCACGCGCAGACCCTCAAAGCTTCGCGAACTTTCGAATCTTTCAGCGGCAACCGCGAATATGGCGGCAGGCCTATCGGCCTTTCGCAAATATGTACCAACTGATCTTGTTCGGATGCTGGTTGCAGAGGGGATCAAAACGCAGCCGGGCGGAGACCTAAAGCGAATTTCAGTTCTGTTTTGTGATGTGGCTGGTTTTACAGGGCTTTCGGAAAAGCTGGGCCCCGAAATTGTTCAGTTGATGGCGCCGTTCTTCAGCGCTGCATCGTCTGCTATCGCCCGGCATGATGGGACGATTGATAAGTTCATGGGTGATGCTGTCATGGCCTTCTGGGGTGCCCCGCGTGCCGACGCCGATCACGCCGAACATGCCTGCAGGGCGGCTTTGGATCTTGTCGAATTCGTTGCCGCAACAGGTATCAAAGATGATGAGGGGCACCCTCTGAGCATACGTGTGGGATTAAATACAGGCGATGCGCTGGTCGGGAATATCGGTTCAGAAGAGCGGTTGAATTATACAGCGATAGGCGACGCTGTTAATATTGCCAGCCGTCTTGAAGGTGCCAACAAGATTTATAGAACTTCGATTCTGATCGGCCCGGAAACGCGCCGTGCTGCAGGTGATTCAATCGTGGTTCGCGAGCTCGACACATTGGCAGTTTATGGTCGAACAGGTGGTCTGGTGATTTATGAGTTAATCGAAATGGCCGACAGTTCTGCGGGATCGCATTCATGGATAAAAGCTTACGAAGAAGGACTTGAGCACTACCGAAACCTCCGCTTCGAAGCGGCGATCCGGGCTTTCGAAGCTGCAGAACGAGGCCGGGGCGGCGATCAGGCTTCAGCTATTATGATAGAGCGCTCAAACACCTATCTGGTGTCGCCACCACCGGAGGATTGGAACGGGGTTGCTATAGCGGACTCCAAGTGAATTGACCGGCTTGGGCGATCACCAAGAAATGGTGCTTACACCGCAGTCTCCAGCGCCGCCGAACTATACACCTCGGTGCTGACCTCAAGGTTTCAGATGTAACAGACATCCAGCGTGCAAAATGCGACACGAAGGAGATCGTCTCCCGATGTTTCATTTTCAGGTAGGTGAGGGAGAGACGCATTGGCGGAGACCATTCAGACAGGTCCTTCAAGTGTCTTGAATGGGTCGCTAGCCTGTCAAAACTGAAAGCCAGGTGCCTGATTTTAGGATTCAAGCGCCTGAAGGATGGTCACAGCGATAATCTGTGTCACATCCTCTGCACTACAGCCCCGCGAGAGGTCGTTGGCTGGTTTGGCTAGCCCCTGAAGAACCGGTCCAATTGCCAGATAACCGCCTAACCGCTGGGTCATCTTATAGCCAATATTCCCGGCATCCAGATTTGGGAAAATCTTGATGTTCGCCTGTCCGGCAACTGTCGATCCGGGTGATTTGCGTTCGCCGATCGATGGAACAAATGCGGCGTCAAATTGCAGCTCTCCATCAACGTTCAATTCCGGGTGCTTCGCGCGGAGTATTTCTGTTGCGTTGACTACTTTGTCGACCGACGGATGGCGTGCGCTGCCCTTGGTTGAAAAGCTCAGCATCGCGATTTTTGGTTCTTCCCGCAGCAAGGCGCGCGCGGAAACCGCCGATGCAGCAGCAATACTCGCCAATTCTTCCGAATTCGGGTCTATTACTAATCCGCAGTCAGAATACAGCATCGCACGTGCACCGGGTTGTGCGTTTTCGGGCGGGTACATCAGAAAAAAGGATGACACCATTCCAGCGCCAGGTTTCATGCCAATGACCTGAATTGCGGTTCTGACAACATCGCCAGTTGTATGTACCGCTCCTCCCACTGTGCCTGTTGCGTGTCCGAGTCTCACCAGCATCGCCGCATAGACCAATGGCGTTTCCGCCGCCTGCCGCGCCTTGGCTTCGTCAACACCCTTGTGTTTTCGCAGGTTATAATACTCGGCTGCAAAAGCCTCAGTCAGGGAAGATTGGGCCGGGTCGTGGATCGAGATACCGTCGCCAGCTGATGCGCCCTCGGCGTGCAATGCGGCTTCAACCTCTGTTTTTGGTCCGACCAGAATGATATCGGCGACACCCGCACTATGTGCCGCCAGCGCCCCTGCTACTATCCGCGGGTCTGCTCCTTCGCTCAGCGCCACAACAGGGCGGGTTGTCGGCGCATTCGCCTTCAGCAGCTCGATTGGCGTCAAGGTCATCGGTACCCGTCCTTCTCCACTAGAATTGGCAGCAACGCTCGGTTGAGGACATTGGAGTACACCAATTGGCTTGCCCGTAGCTGCACTGCGCCGGTTCGTCTCACAAACAATGGTTTTGTTCAATGCGTCAAACGGCGCGCCGCTGCCGATAAGCGACCAGAAGTGGGCCAGTTGTTGGCTCGTCGCTGTCAAATCTGCGTGAACGGATCAGGAAGAACTCTGATCCCAGATCGGCGTGCAGTCTTCGCGGAAGGCGAAGCGTAAGAGGTGTTGTTCAATAATCTGTTTCCAATGTTCCAGATCACCGCGCGCGCGCGTTGTAGCGACAATCGACAGATAGTCTTGGGTCGCCGACATCTCGACAGATTTGCCATCCGAAAAGTTGATCCGGCCGTGCGTCTCGTTGAATTCAACCTCGGCCTTGTGCGACCAGTGCTTGCAGAGTTGTTGCAGATATTTGCTGCTGTTGGCCGAGGTCATCCGTCCCGATGCTGTCTGGTCAGGAAGCAGGCTCAACGCTTTTTGCGCGCTCGTGCGAATAGCGCTGGCAAACCGGGTTACATCAATGTCGGTGGCTACAAAGGTTGCACCCAGATCAAGACATTGGCGCTGCATCTCGGGGTCCGTAGTCAGAATACCTGCCGCCTTGCCAGCGGCCACTGTGCGTTTTATGGCATCAAGCACGGCGGCTTTGACCTCTGGGTGTCCTGCCTGGCCGATATGGCCCATATCAGCAGCCAAATCTGCTGGTCCAATAAAGACCCCGTCAACCTCGGTCTCCAGAATTCCATCAAGTGCCGCCATACCGGCACGGTTTTCAACCTGAACGATCAGACATATCTGGTCATCTGCAGTGGTGAGATAGTCGTCGATTGCGGCGAACATCGACGCCCTAGCTAAAGATGAACCGACACCGCGTGACCCAATAGGCGGATACCGAACCGCCCGAACCAGTTCTTCTGCCTGATCCTTAGTTTCAACCATTGGTACAAGGAGACTTTGAATACCCGCATCCAGATATTGCTTGATCAACCATGTTTCGCCGATCGGCAAGCGGGCGAGTGGTATGCTGTCGGAGGCTTCTATCACGCGCACCTGTTCCAGTATCGAGCGCAGATCATTCGGGGCATGTTCGCCATCTACCAGCAGCCAATCAAATCCGGCGGTTGCCGAGATTTCGGCGGCGTATGGACTTGCCAAGCCAATCCAGCAGCCCATTTGGGGGCGTTTTTCTTTTAGCGCGATCTTAAAGCGGTTTGTTGGGGCAGGCATGGCGAACTCTCTTTTAAGCGAAGCGAATGTCAACGGACCCAAACGCGCCGAAATCAGCATGGATTTCGGTCCCGGAAGGGCATTCGACCGGTCGGATAAAACTACCGGACAGGATAATCTGGCCGGGCTCAATGCTTTGGCCATATGTAGCCATGCGGCGCGCCAGCCAAACAACGCTTTCGATTGGGTCGTTCAGCACACCCGCTCCCAGTCCGGTTTCTTCGATTTCACCGTTGCGGAATGTCAGAGCTCCGACCCATCGCAGATCAGCAGCATCGATCTTATGACGCGCGGCACCCAACACAATGCCAGCATTGGCCGCATTGTCACTGATGGTATCGAACACGGTTCGGGTCTTGCCGGTCTCGGGGTCTACACGCTGGATCCGTGTATCGAGAATTTCGATGGCAGGTGCGACATAGTCAGTGGCTGCAATCACATCTTCTCGGCTCACGTTGTCTCCACCCAACGGAGATTTGGTGACAAAGGCGATCTCAGCTTCGATGCGGGGCTGAATGAATCGGTCGGCAGGCACGGTTGCGCCATTGTCAAAGATCATGTCGTCAAACAGGATACCGCTGTCAGGTATATCGATGTTTAGCGCGTATTGCATCGCTTTCGAGGTCAGGCCTATCTTCCAACCAACCACGCTGCGACCCTCGGCCAACTTGGCGCGATAGATTGCGTTTTGTACCTCATAAGCATCATCCATCCCCATCTCGGGATGACGCAAAGACAGAAGGCCGATCTGATTGCCGCTGCGTTCGGCGTCAAGCAAGTCTGCAGCGGCTTTTGCGTGCTCGGCAGGTGTCATACAATTTCGTCCTCGATGCCATTGCGCAAAGTCCCAATGCCTTCGACTTCGATTTCGACCACGTCGCCTGGCCTGAGGTATTTAGGCGGATCAAACCGCGCACCCGCGCCTGTGGGCGTGCCGGTAACGATTATATCTCCAGGCTGCAGGGTCATGAAGGTCGAGATATATTCGATCTCGCGTCGGATCGGAAACATCATGCGGTTCAGCGTATCGTCTTGACGTACCTCTCCGTTGACGCGGGTGACGATACGGGCGTCATCCAGCTGAGAGGCGTTGGTAAATGGCACCAGCCACGGCCCGATGGACCCAGAACGATCCCAGTTCTTGCCTTGCGTGACGTTGAATTTCGCGTGCCGGACCCAATCGCGGATCGTGCCTTCGTTGCACAGTGTCAGAGCTGCGATATGGTCATAGGCCTGATCCTTGGGGATACGTCGCCCTGTTTTGCCAATGACAATCGCAACTTCACCTTCGTAGTCCAATGTATGGTTTTCGGGGGGGCGAACGAGGTTTTGTTCATGGCCCGTAAATCCACTGGCGAAACGTGGAAACAGTGACATGTATTTCGGTTGCGCGCTGCCATCTTTGTATTCGGCATTCCGATCCGGAAAATTTACTCCAACGCACAGGATGCGCCGCGCATTGGGCATGACCATTTCATAGGTGAACTCGGTGTGTGTCGCAGGTTTGCTACTAGCGACCGTCTCTAGCTGGTCCAATGCACCTGCAGCTATAACATCATACAGAGATGGCCAGTGGGGAAAATCCGGCGAAAGGGCGATCATGCCCTTATCGGTAACAGCCCCGTAGAATAGTTCTTCATTGGCTGTGTAAGTTGCGTAGCGCATTGATTTTTGTCCTCGTCAGCGGGGTCCGGTCTCATACTGAATTTCAACTATTAGCCGCCACACTCAGGTTCTGATTTAGCAATTCGAGGGTTCAAACGGGGAAGATGACATTGGTCTGTCCGGTGCCCGAGCTGGGGAAGTACTCAGTCACGACCTCGCACTTCTTGTCATAGGCATCCCATCCCAGTGCGCCATACAGCATCGCCGTGTCGTGCATCGAACCTTCACCACAGCAGAAATTGGCATAGTCGCCCAGCATCTTGAGGAATGTGGCGTGGTCGCCGTTCTTCCACATTTCAAGAACGTGCAAGTCCATCTGGCGGTTGAATTCCGAGCTGATGGTAAATGTGCCGTTATTGGCAGCGTAATCCTTGTTGGCCCAGATCTTGTGCGACAGGGAACCGGACGCGACCAGCAGCACCTTCTCATCGCTGGCCTCGACCGCCTCGCGAATGGCTTCACCGATGATCCGACTTTCGTCATGATCGTGAACCGTGGCCCAAGCAGCGACGGAGACGACCTTCATGTCATGCTCGCGGCTCATGAACCGCATCGGGACCAAAGTGCCATATTCCAGTTCAAGACTGTCCAGATGATGCGCAAGCGTATAGGTGCCCTTATCCGATGCGATTTTGGCAATCGCATCCCCCATTTCCGGGTTGCCCCGATACGAGTAAGGCAGGTTCTGAATGAACTGAGGGAATTCGTTTGAGGTGAACAGCCCCTCGAACTTCTCGTTCGCGTTGATGTGGAACCCGGCATTGATAACCCAATGGGTGTCACAAATAATCACAGTGGTCGCACCCAGCTCTTTCGCACGACGTGCGATTTCGCGGTGGCCGTCAATGGCTGGCTGACGTTTACCTTTTATCGGCCCTTCCTGCTCGGACATAAGCAGCGTGGGTACGTGGGTCATCTTTGCAGCAAGAACGATTTCGCCCATGATCTCCTCCTGAATTTTCAGTCTTTTGAGCGGGTTGGCCTACTATAGCTTACCCAATTGCATGATTTTGTGTTGCCCTGTGGCAAAACCGATATGCTTTTGTTCCATATAGAACTCAAAGCTCCAATCACCGCCATCGCGACCTATGCCGGATGCCTTTACCCCGCCAAACGGTGTGGGTAGGTGTCGAACATTCTCCGAGTTTACCCAAATCATCCCAGCCTCGAGCTTGTCGGTAAAGCTTAGGGCACGGGTTAGATCGTTGGTCCAGACATAGCCGGTCAGGCCATAGTCGGTGTCGTTCGCCATAGTCAGCGCCTCTTCCTCGGTCGAGAAGGGGATTGAGGTCAGAACGGGCCCAAATATTTCCTCGCGCGCAATCCGCATCTTGTTATTGGCGTTAGTGAACAGGGTGGGGCGGACAAAATAGCCTTCGTCGCCGACCTTTTCGCCACCTGCGGCGATCGTGGCACCGTCAGCCATAGCGATGTCAAAGTAGCTGGTGACTTTGTTGTAGTGTTCTTCGGTTACAATCGGGCCAATCTCGGTTGCTGGGTCCAGCGGATGCCCGACCTTGATGTTATTGACACGTTCAATCAAGCGGGCTTCGAATTCCTCTTTGATCGTATCTTGTACCAGCAAACGCGACGACGAAGTACAGCGCTCACCGTTGATCGAATAAATCATGAAGATTACCGCATCCAGCGCACGATCCAGATCGGCGTCATCAAACACGATCACTGGATTTTTTCCGCCTAGTTCAAGATGCATCCGCTTCAGTGTATCTGCCCCTTGCTTGGTGATAATGCTTCCGGTGCGGCTTTCCCCCACAAAAGCAATTGCTTTGATCGCAGGATGCTCAGTCAGACGTTTACCCACATCATGACCAAAACCGTTTACTGTGTTCAGAACACCTGGCGGAAGCCCGGCCTCTTCAGCGATTTCTACCAGCAGTCTTGCGGTTAGCGGGCTATCTTCGGCCGGTTTGTGAACCACGGTGCAGCCCGCAGCCAACGCAGGAGCGATCTTCCATGTGCTCAGCATGAACGGCGTGTTCCATGGCGTGATCACACCCACAGGGCCGATCGGTACGCGGGTGGTAACATTCATCAAGGTTGGTGATTTCAACTGCTGGCCATCGCGGGCCTGCACCACTTGATCAGCAAAATAGCGAAAGTTCTCGGCCCCGCGCAAAGCCGCCTTGGACATAAACCGCCATGTCTGTCCCGTGTCCCAGCATTCGCATAGGGCAATCTCTTCGGCGCGCGCCTCGATTGCGTCAGCAATGTTGATCAGAATTTTCTTTCGTTCCGTTGCGGGCATGTCCCGCCACGCTGGAAAAGCGTCCTTTGCGGCTTGGGCCGCCGCATCTACATCAGCCTCGGTGCTGCGGGCCACATCACAGATGGTGCTTTTGTCCACTGGTGTCGTGGATTGAAACACACCAGCAGAGCCATTGCGGTCTTTCCCTTTGATCCGGTTTCTGATTCCAGTTTCCTTGAAACGGGTCAGATAGCCAGCCAGTTTTTCGATATTGCTGTCCAGTGCGCTCATATATCAGGTCTCCTGACGGTCCGCGTCCATATGGTCGCGGATCGTGCCGGTTTTTGGGGAAAGCTCGGGGTCTATGTCGCGCATTTCCAGTGACAATGCGATTGAATGGCGGGCCATGGCCGGGGCCAGATAAGTATTGGCTGCCTCAAAGATGCGCCGGGTGGCGTCTTGTTTCACATCTTCACTGCGACCTGCGCGCAGGCGGATCGAGATATCGATAAACCCGTGGGCCGGGTTTCCATCGGCGATGGCATAGTGATCGACCCGCACCGCGCGAATGCGAATTCCGGGCGTTGGGAAGGTATCAATATCCGCCGCTGCCGCGCGGAGGCATTCGCACAGACCGCTCATGTCCACGATATTTTCGAGGTTTCCCGAGTAGTCGACGTGAAAATGCGGCATGGCCCCTCTCTGCGATTATTTGATAAACATGTTAAGTAATATGCTCGCTGAGGTCAAGCGCTTTCCTTAACATATTAACCGTAGGGAAGGTAATATGGGCTTCCTAAGTGTGTAGGGGGAGTTCCTATGTTCTGGGACTTTTTAGGTACTCAGGCGGCGTTAGTCCGGCATGAAACCAGTTTATGAAAGACACGATGGAAAAGACGGGCAGGCCCGTCGCTTTTTGAATATCCGGCGCGTAGGGGCACATATTGGTGCATTCCAATACAATGGCGCCAAGGTCAGGATTGTCGGACTGAAGGGCAAGCGCCGCTTTGACATTGTCGGTGCGGGCTTTGTCCACATCCAATGTCAGTTTGTTTTCAAGGATCGCCGAGGTAAATTCGATGCCTCCTTCGGTTGTGCCGATTGGTGTGCCCTCGGGAACACGAGCTTTTCTTAGGTGTTCTTTGCTCAGCGTCGATGCGGATATGGTTAGTACTCCGGCGTGTTTTCCCGCTGGCAAAACGCGATTGACCATCTCAACCTGCATCAATGAGGAGGTTGCTACAGGGACAGACACCGCTTCGGCCAGTTCTTCCTGAAACAGCGAGAGAAATCCGCAATTGGTGGTGATCCCGTCCACCCCATCTTTGACAAGGTCTCTTGCAGCGTCGATAAACGCATCCAGCAGCCCTTCTGCCCGTTGCCGGACCACAAGGTCAGGTGAAGCGTTGCGAACGATGCGATACAGCACCGGGAACGACCATGTCTGCGCATTCCCCATATCGCCGGGAATCCGCGGAAACTGGGCGTCCAGCATGAGAATCCCAACGGATGCACCATAGATAGATTTGCCGCCCTTCGCGATCATGACTGCGCCTCCTGAATGATGCGGGTTGAGATATCTTTGGACCCTTCCATGTAGATGCTGGATATCCCATGGCGCACCGCATCCTGCACCTGATCCATCCGCTTGTTGATATGGGTGCCCAAAACCCGTGCAGCTTCATCGGCATCTCGGTCGATCAGTGCCTGCATGACACGTTTGTGCTCGTCTTTTGATCGCTGAACCCGGTCAAGGCTCATGGAAATCCAGCGAATATAGCGAATGCGCTCGTTGATCCGTGTCAGCGTCTGCAGCAACTCTTTGTTTCCGGATAGTTTGGCTATTCCTAGATGGAATGCCTCGTCCCGGGTCACCGCTTCTTCTACCGTCAATCCGGTGATATCGATACCGGTTGCATACAGCTCATCATGGAGCGCCTGCAATTGTTCTGAAGTGGCTTTAGTACACGCCGCTCGAACTGCGGCGGTTTCGATGATTTGGCGCAACTCGAACAAGTCAAAAATGCTTTGGGCATCCAGAGGGCGGCAAAAGAAACCCTGTCCCGGGCGAAAGTCGAACAATCTCTCTGCGACCAACCGGTTCAAAGCCTCACGCAATGGGGTCCGGCTGACGCCCAATTCTTTCGATAGTGCGACTTCGTTCAATCGATCGCCGGGACGCAGGCGGAATGAGACCGCCATCGCCTTCACCTGATCGTAGATGTCATCAACGCGTGGACCCGCCATAAGCATTTCTCCTTGATCTACAGGTGCCACACGCCGTTCTTGAAATCAATATACAAAACTGTATACAGTACTGTGTGCAGGAAGAATCGAAAGGGTATCTACCATGACGGGAACGAATTATCTGACCGGAGCCGAAGCAATGGTACGTATGCTGGAAGCGCATGGTGTGAAGCACATGTTTGGCTTGTGTGGTGATACAACCCTGCCGTTCTATGACGCGCTGGCCCGCATGGATCATGGTATTCAGCACATTCTGACCCGGGACGAGCGTCATGCAGCCTATATGGCAGATGGTTACGCACGGGTGACTGGTAAGCCAGGTGTATGCGAAGGCCCTTCTGGGGGTGGGGCGACCTACATTCTACCCGGTGTGGTCGAGGCCAATGAAAGCTCGGTTCCTATATTGGCAATTACCTCTGATGTGGCAACGTCCAGTCGGGGGAAGTATCCGCTCACCGAGTTGGACCAGCCCGCGTTGTTCAAACCGCTGGCTAAGTGGAACACATCACTGGATGATGCCACGCGACTGCCAGCCATGGTGCGTGCTGCTTTTCGCGCAATGACAACTGGAACTCCCGGGGCCACACATCTTGCTCTGCCCTTTGACACTCAGAAAGCGCCGGTCGATGAGGCCGAGATATGGGCTGATGCCCGGCATCGCAGTTATCCAGCCGAGCGCGCAGGGCCTGATCCGGACGCGATCGAGGCGGCAGCAGAAATACTCGCAGGATCGAAATCCGCAGTGGCGGTCTGCGGTGGAGGACCTGTTTTGTCCGGAGCCACAGACGCCCTGCGCCGTGTAGCGGCGCTGTTGGATATGCCCGTTGCCACGACAGTATCCGGGCAGGGTTCCATCGCCGAAACAGAATCTCTTGCCTTGGGTGTCGTCGGGTCGAATGGCGGGGTTCCAGCCACCCGTGCAGTGGTGGACGCGGCCGATGTCGTTCTTTTCATCGGCTGTCGTGCCGGATCAGTTACGACTGAACGCTGGAGAAGCCCCGCGCGCTATGCCACTATCATTCATATCGACAGTGACCCGATGGTGATCGGGGCCAATTATCCGACCGAGGTTGCAATTTGTGCCGACGCCCGATTGGCGCTTGAGGCTTTGGCACAGGCGCTGGAAGAAAAGAGTGATCTGCCAAAGCTTGGTGGTGCTGCCAAAGCCAGCGCCGCATGGGCGGCCAAGATGGCAGCCTTCAACTCACTCGCTGCTAGCCACGAAACACCGATCCGTCCCGAAGCGGTTATGGCTTCGCTGATGGATATTTTGGATGACGATGCGATTGTGGTCGCTGATCCAGGCACGCCATGTCCTTATTTCAGTACACATTACCGCTGGCGGAAACCTGGGCGGCATTTCATCACCAATCGGGCCCATGGGGCGCTGGGGTATTCATTGGGTGCTGCGATGGGCGCACATATCGGGCGGCCTTCGGTCAAAACGCTCTCCGTGATGGGGGACGGCTCTTTTGGATTTACCTGTGGTGAGTTCGAAACCATGGTGCGGCACAACATGCCGATCACATCGATCGTGTTCTCGAATTCAGTCTTTGGCTGGATCAAAGCGGGACAGAACGCGGGGTTTGGCCAGCGCTACTACAACGTCGATTTCAACCGCACCGACCACGCCGCCGTCGCAAGCGCCTTCGGTGTGAAATCCTGGACAGTCAAAGACCCTGAGGATCTGCCGAAAGTTCTGAAACAGGCGATTGAGCATGATGGACCCACACTGGTCGACATCCATTCGCAACAGCTTCACGAGGCCGCTGCGCCGGTTTCGGAGTGGGTAGCGTAAGAGGCAATTGAAGGAGTCAATTGGGCCAGAAAATCCTGAGCAATCGTTGAAAGAGGACGCCCTTTGGCGGTGATGATTGCCAAATCCAACATCACGGCGGGTCGGAAGGGGCGGGTTTGATACCCGCTCTCGCCATCAAAGGTAACAGTAAAGGGGTCGATCATCGCAACCCCCATACCTTGCTTAACGAAGCTCAGCAGATTTTCGGACAGATGCGTGTGGATCTGAGTCCGCCAGGTGCGCCCCGCGGATTGGAAGATGTCCCTGGTCCGCCTGTGTGTTTGATGTTCAGGACCCATCACGATGAACGGTTCGTTTTCGAGTATCTCGGGTGTGAGCACATCATGGACAGCCAAAGGGCTTTCTTCTGGGAACGTTGCCAGCGTTTCAAACTGAAAGACTTGGTAGTTTAGCGTGTCATGCAGAATGGGCATCTCGACAACGCCGATTTCAAACAAGCCTGAGATTACCCACTCTTGAATTTTCGAGGAATATTGCGACTGAAAACTGACCGATAGGTTCGGGCGGCTTTTGGCGAAGCGAGCAATCTCACGCGGCATGAAGCCGAAGGATAAAAGATGCGGTGCGGCGATCTGCAATTGGCCGGGGTGCTTGTTCTGCAGATCCGTGACGGCCTGCGCCACGTGGTCTAGGCCTCGAACAACCGTATCAACCTCGCGATACAGCAATTCCGCTTCTGGCGTAGGCAGAAGACGCCCTTTGTTACGCTCAAATAGAGGTAGCCGCGCTTCTCGTTCGAGTTGGGCCAGAAGGTTACTGATACCCGGCTGTGAAATTCCAAGCACCGAAGCCGCGCCTGTCACGGTTCCGGTCTCCATTATTGCATGAAAGGCTTGTAGCTGACGAAAACGCAGGGACATGTTTTACAGTATCATTTTTTCTGATGATCTCTAGATAATATAGTATTTGAAATGATAGCTCGGTCAAGGCAGGCTCTCGCCATAGGCTGGGGGCGCAATGGGCAATCTGTCACAGAAAATCATAGGCTATGATCTTTGGCACCTTGAGTTGCCAGTTACCTCGCGCCGAGATCACGGTATTGGGTCCGTAGAAGGCGTCTGCGAAGTCGTTGTTCTGCGTCTCAAGTCCGAAGACGGTAACGAAGGGTTTGGTGAAGCTTCCCCTTGGTCCGTTTTCACAGGCACACCCGAAGCCACCTACGCAGCCCTGGATCGTTATCTGCGCCCACTCGTGGTCGGAGAGGTGGTCACTAATCGGTCAGCGATCATGGCGCGGGCGGCTTATGCGGTCGCACATTGCACCGAAGCGAAGGCCGCATTGGAGACTGCGTTGCTTGATCTTGCAGGCAGGATCAGCGGAATTCCGGTTTGGTCCCTTCTGGGTGGGCGGTGTCGTGAGACCATCCCGCTCAGTTGCTCTATCGCGAATCCAGATTTTGTGCAGGATATTGACCTCTTGGCTCGGTTGCAGGCGGATGGTGTTCGCCTTGTGAAGCTCAAAACCGGGTTCAAGGATCACGCCTTTGATATCATGCGACTAGAGTATCTCGCCCAGAACCATCCGGAGTTTTCGGTTCGCGTGGACTATAATCAGGGGCTCAGTATTGAGGACGCTCCCGCTCAGGTACGTGATGTTGCGCAATTCGCTCCTGATTTCATTGAGCAACCCGTTCGAGCCCACCATTTCGGTATGATGGGCAAGCTACGACAGATGATCGACGTACCGCTGCTGGCCGATGAGAGTGTCTTTGGCCCTGAAGATATGGAGCGCGCCGCGCGCGAGGGTATTTGTGATGGGGTATCTGTGAAAATCATGAAATCCGGTGGTCTGGCCCGGGGGCAGTCTGTGGCCCGTGTTGCTGCAGCACATGGTCTAACAGCCTATGGCGGCGATATGTTCGAGGCTGGACTGGCACATCTGGCAGGAACGCACATGATTGCGGCAACCCCCGAGATCACGTTGGGCTGTGAGTTCTACCAAGCTTCCTATTTCCTGAAAGAAGACATTCTGGAAAGCCCTTTCCAAGTCAGCGGCGGCGAGGTGGTCGTCCCTGACGCTCCTGGTCTCGGCAATAGGCCAGACATAGCCAAACTTGACCATTATGCAGTGGCAAAGGCGGTGGCGGCGTGAGCGAGAAGAAGACCATAGCGATCATCGGTGCCGGGATCGTCGGCGTGTCTGCTGCGGTATGGCTGCAGAGGGAAGGGCATAAGGTAATCCTGATCGACAAGGCGGGACCGGGGGAGGGGACCTCCCACGGCAATGGGGGCGTGCTGGCGTCCTGCTCGATTGTGCCAGTGACTGTTCCGGGGCTTCTCAGAAAAGCGCCCAAAATGCTGCTCAGCCCGTCGCAGCCATTGTTTTTGAAATGGGGGTACCTACCAAAGCTGGTCCCTTGGATGACCCGCTATCTGAGTCATGCGAATGCATCAGATGTGGAACGTATCGCTGCAGCTCTGACACCAATTGTTGGCGATAGCTTGAACGACCACAAAGCGCTGGCCGAGGGCACAGGCGCTGAAAAGTGGATTGTGCCCTCAGACTACCTGTTCCTCTACAAAGACCGGCCGCATTACAAGGAAGACGCATTTGGGTGGGACATTCGTCGTCGGAACGGTTTCATATGGGACGAGTTGGAAGGGCCAGCCTTCCACGCCTATGACCCGGTCTATAGTGAAGACATCGGTTTTGCTGCGAAGCTCTCGGACCACGGCCATATCACTGACCCGGGTCGCTATGTCAAAGATCTGGCGGCGTATGTGGAAGCAAATGGAGGGACGATCCTTCGGGCCGCGGTTGATGATGTGGTTCAGGAAAATGGAAAGGTAACCGGCGTTCGTACGGGTGGGGAAACCATCCCGTGCGACACTGCGATCGTAACCGCAGGTGTTTGGTCAGGACCTTTAGCCAAGCGTCTGGGCATTTCTGTTCCCCTTGAGAGCGAACGCGGCTATCATCTTGAATTGGTGGAGCCTTCTGCCATGCCGCGCAGTCCGGTCATGGTGGTTTCTGGCAAATTTGTTGCCACACCGATGGATGGCCGCATTCGTTTGGCTGGCATTGTGGAGTTTGGCGGGCTTGATGCGCCACCCTCGCGCGCGCCGTTTGAATTGATGCGCAAGAATGCCCGGATGGCTTTCCCGGGTTTGAAATGGAAGGAGGAAGTGGAATGGATGGGGCACCGCCCTGCACCAACTGACTCGATCCCAATTATTGGTGAGGCTCCGGGGATCAGCGGTGCGTATATGGGCTTTGGGCATCATCACATAGGCCTGACAGGCGGGCCGAAAACGGGGCGACTTCTGGCCCAGATGATTGCGGGCAGAACCCCGAACACAGACATGGGCGTCTACGCACCCTCGCGTTTCGCAACATAGAAATGACTGGCGAAAAACGCCGGCGTCTCAAAACTTAACAGGGAGAAACATGATGAAAAAACTGACAAGCCTTCTGGCGGCAACCGCTCTGACAGCTGCCGCAGCCGCACCGGCAATGGCCGAGAAATGGGATATGCCGATGGCCTATTCGGCATCGAATTTTCATTCAGCCACGGGCGCGGAATTTGCCAAATGCGTGACCACCGGCACGGGTGGAGAGATTGAGATTGTCACGCACCCTTCTGGCTCGCTGTTCAAAGGTGCCGACATCAAGCGTGCGATCCAGACCGGGCAAGCCCCAATTGGTGAGCGTCTGCTCTCTGGTCACCAGAACGAAAACGCTCTGTTCGGGTTTGACTCGATCCCGTTCCTGGCAACGTCATTTGATGACAGCGCCAAGCTTTGGGACGCTGCTAAACCTTCGATTGAAAAGCTGCTGGCCGAGCAGAACCTGACCCTGCTTTATGCCGTGCCATGGCCACCGCAAGGTCTGTACTTCAAGAACGAAGTGAACTCGGTTGCGGATATGGAAGGGATCAAGTTCCGGTCCTACAACAATGCCACTTCGCGGCTGGCCGAGTTGACCGGGATGCTGCCGGTTACCATCGAGGCGGCTGAGATCAGCCAGGCCTTTGCAACCGGGGTGGCGGATTCCATGGTGTCGTCTGGGTCGACTGGCTATGACCGCAAGGTCTGGGAAAGCCTGAACTACTTCTATGAAGTGGATGCCTGGTTGCCGCGCAACTACGTGATGGTCAACTCGGATGTCTGGGCCGGTGTTTCGGATGCGAACAAGAACGTCATCAAAGGTTGTGCAGAACTGGCCGAGTATGCAGGTAACTGGCGCGCCAAGGAATATACCGGCTTTACGCTTCAGGGTCTGCGCGATGGCGGTATGACCGTTGGTCCTGCGTCCGAGCAAATGACGAATGAGCTGAAAGAAATCGGCGTCACCATGACGAACGAGTGGCTTGAGGCCGCTGGTGACGAAGGCAAAGCCATCGTCGACGCGTTCAACTCTCAGTAACCATTCCAATGCGGGCGGCGGCCCTACCTGCCGCCTGCTCCCAATCCACAAAAAACACAGCGGGGACAGCATGACGGCAATGCGAGGGCTCAGGTCCGTACTGGATTTCATCTATCTGGCAGCAGGGGTTCTGGCGGCGCTCAGTCTGATTGCCATTCTGGTGCTCATTGTGGTGCAAATGCTGGCCCGTTGGACCGGCGAAGTCTTTCCCGGCGCACCGGATTATGCAGGATACGCGATGGCCGCTGCGTCTTTTCTGGCCTTCGCCAACGCGCTGAACCGGGGCAGCCATATTCGGGTGTCCATCCTCTTGAATGCGGTTCCCGATGGCTTTCGCAGAATTCTCGAAATCTGGTGCTTTGCCATCGGCTCTGCCATCATGTGGTACTTCTGCTGGTACGCCTATCGATTTGTGTACTGGAGTTGGAAGTTCAACGACATAAGCCAGGGGCAGGACAAAACCGCCCTTTGGATACCTCAATCAACCATGCTGATCGGAGCCGTCATTCTCGCCATCGCGCTCACCGATCACTTGTTCCACGTCCTGTTCAAAGGTGATCACGGCATCACCCGTGATCTGGCCGATCAGAGCCACGGAGAGTAAGAGCATGGAGAATATATCCGTCATTATCCTCTTCCTCTTTGTCCTCTTCACCTTGCTGGGCACCGGTGTCTGGGTCGGTCTGGCCCTTATGGGCGTCGCATGGGTCGGGATGGAACTATTCACAACACGCCCTGTGGGCGATGTGATGATCACGACTATCTGGTCAGCGTCGTCATCCTGGACGCTGACCGCCTTGCCGATGTTCATCTGGATGGGCGAAATCCTCTACCGCACGCGATTATCCGAAGACATGTTCAAAGGGCTCTCACCGTGGATGGCACCTTTGCCCGGAGGCTTGGTCCACACGAATATCGTAGGCTGTACAGTGTTTGCTGCGGTCTCGGGGTCTTCCGCGGCCACGCTGACTACGGTTGGCAAGATGTCGATCCCGGAACTGCGAAAGCGCAACTACCCCGAACGCATGGTCATCGGCACACTAACCGGAGCGGCAACGCTTGGGCTAATGATCCCACCGTCGCTGACGTTGATCGTCTATGGGGTGACGATCAATGAATCGATTACCAAGCTGTTCTTTGCGGGTATTCTGCCTGGCCTTGTGCTGGCTGCGATGTTCATGGGCTACGTAGCCATCTATTCCAAAGTTGGCAAAGACTGGAACCCCAACGACGAGGGCAAGTTGACGTTTTCCGAAAAGGTCAAGAACTCTCGTTTCCTATTACCGGTGATCTTGCTGATTATGGTGGTAATCGGGTCCATGTATCTGGGATATGCCACCGCGACCGAGGCGGCCGCATTTGGCGTGATCGGAGGTCTGTTGTTGGCCGCGGGGCAGGGGTCGCTGAATTGGAAGACCTTCACTGAAAGCCTGATGGGCGCGACCCGCACCAGCGCAATGATCGCCCTGATCCTTGCAGGCGCTGCGTTCCTGTCACTGTCGATGGGCTTTACCGGCCTGCCGCGGGGGCTGGCTGACCTGATCGCGGGGTGGGAGTTGACACGGTTCGAACTGTTGATGGTCCTGCTGGTTTTCTATGTCATTTTGGGTTGTTTTCTCGATGGGATTTCTTCGGTCGTGCTGACCATGGCCGTTGTCGAACCGATGATCCGTGACGCCGGAATTGATCTCATCTGGTTCGGGATTTTCATCGTCGTCGTCGTCGAGATGGCGCAGATCACACCGCCCATCGGGTTCAACCTGTTCGTGATGCAAGGGATGACCAACCACGAGATGAGCTATATCGCGCGTGCTGCAATCCCAATGTTCCTGATCATGGTGCTCATGGTTTTTGTTCTGATCTGGTTCCCTGAACTGGCCACCTGGTTGCCTGAAAACTTGCGCCAAAGTCCGGGCGGGTAGAACGCCTTGAACCCGCTTCACCTCGCGGCACGTCACGGACCATATGTCTTGGTGTCGGGGCTTATCGCAGGTCTTTTGTTGCCGGGGCTGGCCGAACCAATGCGGCCGTTCCTGCCACCCTTGGTCATGGTGTTGCTTTTTCTAACGCTGCTGCGGATGAAACCAGGTGCCATTTTGGGTTCGCTGGTTGATCTGAAGCATGTTGCCGTAACAATCGTTGCCTTTCAGCTGGCCACGCCGCTGTTGGTGGCTGGGGTAGGTATTGTTGGTGGCTGGACTGATACTCCGGTCTTTCTGTCGTTGCTAATCATGGCAGCGGCTCCATCTATTTCGGGCAGTCCCAATATGTGCCTGATGATGGGATATCCCGCGGAATACGCGATGCGGCTGGTCGTTGCGGGGACTGCTGTGCTGCCAATTACCGCCTTACCAATTTTTTGGCTGATGCCTGAATTGGGTGATATGCAAGCTGTGCTGATGACCACCCTTCGATTGTTTCTTACGATCGTGGTCGCTATCCTCTTTGCCGTTGTGTTGCGGAGGACGGTTCTTCGCGCGCCGTCAGACGCCACGCTTCTGAATATGGAAGGCGCGGCAACGATCACGCTTGCCGTATTTGTGGTCGGCCTGATGCCATCATTGAGTGCGGTGGCCATAGTTAACCCAGGTGTGGCGACATTTTGGATTGTGTTTGCTTGTGTTATTAATTTTGGCGCTCAGGTGGTCTCGTTCCGATTGACGCGCACTAGTCTCCCTCCGGCAAAGGCAACAGCGGTTTCCTTGATAGCTGGAAACCGGAACATTGCTATCTTCTTCGTCGCGCTACCCCCCGAACTGACTTTGCCTATCATGGTATTTATCGGCGCCTATCAGATCCCAATGTATCTTACGCCGCTGATCATGGGTCGGTTGTATCGGCAGGCAGATTCAGTGGCTTGACTTTCTAAGTTACGGATGCGGTTAGCAAACTCGTCAGAATGCTTATTCAACAATCAAAGAAACGAATGTCTAATTCCAACTAAGAAATGTTGACCATATAGCGACCAGATTTCAACGCATGCCTGATGCGCGCGATACTTGGAGTGTAGAAGCAAATCGGAAATTTAAGTTGGACAATTTGGGAGCCGATTATTGGGGTGTTATTGCTAGCTTGATCGTTGGACCAACCGAAGCACTCGTGATTTTTTTGACAGCCCATTTAGATAGATGGCTGCGCTGCTGACACCGACCTGGTGGATTGGCCCTGAATAGCCCAGCTTTCAACAAACTTGAATGGCCTCCAATTGAGCCAGGTGGATTTCATAATATCCTCTTTTGTGCCGATGCTCATCGCTCTGATTTCGTAGGCTGGCTCTCTGGGGAATGGCTCTGTGACCTCAGGCGGCCATTGCAACGGGCTTTCCGTTTGCGATTGTTCTGGCGCTGACTTGCGTGTCGATCTTCATCGGCTTGGCGAATAAACGACGCCGTCGCTAGGGTGTAATAAAAAATTGCCCGGCTAAATGCCGGGCAATTTTCATTGTTAGGTATAAAATTACATCTCGTGGCTGGTCACATCTGTGTGTGATCGCCAACTCCGACGCCGACATAGGTCTCAAACCCTGAGCCTAACACCAACGCGGAAGAGTAGATGTTGCGCAGATCAACCATTCGGGCCGATTTCATAGTTTCTGCCAGGTCATTCAGATTCAAGGCACGGAATTCGTTCCACTCTGTCAGCAAAACAACAACATCAGCTTCTGCGGCCGCGGCATAAGGATCATCCAACCATTCGACACCCGGCAGCAGCGCCTCGCCTTCGGCACGACCTTGCGGATCAACCACGCGCACACGGGCACCGCCACCAATTAGGGCCGGAACGATCGTCAGAGACGGTGCATCGCGCATGTCGTCAGTGTTGGGTTTGAAGGTCACACCCAGCACCGCAACCGTTTTGCCGTTGAAGTTGTCGTCGCAGGCTTCCCGGATCTTTTCGATCATCCGCTTCTTGACCTCGTCATTGACGCGGATGACGGTTTCGGTGATCTGCATTGGATGCGCGTGATCCTGCCCGATCCGTGCAAGTGCAGCGGTATCTTTCGGGAAACAAGAGCCACCATAGCCGGGCCCGGCGTGCAGGAATTTGTTGCCAATCCGTCCATCAAGACCGATGCCACGTGCGACCTCCTTAACATCGCCACCGGCACGTTCACACAGCCCCGCAATTTCGTTGATGAAGGTGATTTTTGTCGCCAGAAATGCGTTTGCGGCGTATTTGATCATCTCGGCACTTTCCAGATCGGTGGTTAGGATCGGGAAATCCCGCAGATAGAGTGGGCGATATATTTCCGCCATAACCTCTGCAGCGCGTTCGCTTTCGACGCCTACAACAACACGGTCAGGGCGCATAAAATCATCAATTGCTGCACCTTCGCGCAAGAATTCTGGGTTCGAAGCTACATCGAAACTCGCCTTGGGATTGGCAGCTGATACGACTGCATGAACCTTGCGATTGGTACCAACCGGGACAGTCGATTTGGTGACTACGACCGTATATTCAGTTATAGCTTGCGCGATCTCTTCGGCTGCAGCCATCACATAAGTCAGGTCAGCATGGCCATCGCCGCGTCGAGTTGGCGTTCCGACTGCGATGAACACAGCGTCTGCTCCATCGACCGCTGACGCTAAGTCAGTGGTGAATGTCAGACGGCCTGCAGACACATTCTTGGCCATAAGTACATCGAGGCCCGGTTCATAAATCGGCACCTCGCCGGCCTGAAGCATTTCGATCTTGCGCTCAGATTTGTCAACGCAAACAACGTCGTGCCCGAAATCTGAAAAGCAAACTCCGGACACCAGGCCGACATATCCGGTACCAATCATAGCAATACGCATTAATCAAATTCCTTCTTTTTCCCGCCAGCGGTGCGCTTCCGATTGGAACCACACACTTAACCATTGCTCAGCGTATGGGCGCAGTACCGATATTGGTGTCCGGAACATTCCACCGGGATGCAACTCTTCGCGACGGAATATGCCCTTTAGGGGGGGATGTTCAAGTGAGTTTGTTTACTCTGACGGTGGTGTTCAAACCATTGAATAAGAGCATTGGTTGTTTGTCCGGTGAAGAATGACCGATAAGTGACAATAGGGTTTTTGCTGCTGCCAACATAAGGTTAGGGTGACCGACAACGATACGTGATCGCTCAAAACAATCAGGGCATAAAGGCGTCGCTCGGATCGAGGTGTTCTTAAATCGCCTCACCCAGCCATTTGAATACGAGCTTTGCGCGGTCGGATGAGGTGTTGTGCAGTTTAACGTAAAAATCCAGTTGTGATGAAATGGTCTGCGGCAACAACTTAACGAGTTTGCCGGATGCGACTAGCTCCGAGGTCAAGCCCTCCCATCCTAAAACTGCCCCCATATCGTCTTGAGCGGCCTGAAGCGCAATCGTGTAATTGTTGACGCGATGGGCGGAGTTCAAAGGGCCATCATACCCCAGTTTTTGGGTCCACGCGCGCCAGTCAGTCCATCCGGTATCCGGGGCATCAAGATGAATGAGTGGAAGCCCAGCGATTTCGTCGACCCGTTCAATCGGGTTTTGTTCTGCAAACCGGGGGCTGCATAAGGCCATGATGTTGTCATGAAACAGCGTCTTGAAAATACCCGTTTCACGGCTGGAATCTCCGTAATGGATGCTCAGATCACACTTCGACGAGTCGACGCCGAGATCTGTCACAACCTGCGTAACGGAAACATGTCCGTGTTGTTTCCAGAATTGGGCAAGGCGTGGTGTGAGCCAGAGTGAGCTTACCGCTGTTGTCGAGCGGATCGTCACGCCTTTTTTGTCGTACTGGCGCCGCAATTGCCCAAGGGCCTCGCTGATCCCTTCTAGGCTGCGTTGCAGTGAGACAAGTAGGTATGCCCCACTTTCAGTCAGTTCAACACCGCGATGATGGCGCACAAACAACCCGCATTGCAGTTCATTCTCTAGCGCTTTGACCTGATGGCTGATCGCGGCCGGGGTGACGTTGAGTTCTTCAGCCGCGGTCTTGAAGCTGACATGCCGCGCGGCTGCTTCGAAGCTGATCAGCGAACTAAGAGGTGGTAGATCGTAGGGACGGTTGGGCAAGATGTTTTGACCTGTGATGGATCGATTGCCTGATAAATTAAAGGAGATCGTCTGGCTATAGACTTATTTCATCTAACTCAGAGTGAATCTTTTTGCAATTGTCGGCCAACGGTTCCCGATGAAAATGCTCCCCAACCGGTTTGCAATGCGATCCCTTGTTGGTCGTGCACAGTTTGAAGGAGTTGCGGAATGCAGTCACATGCAAAAGTCGTGGTTGTCGGAGGAGGTTGCGTAGGGGCGTCGATCCTTTACGGGCTGACAGAACATGGCTGCACAGATGCGGTCATGCTGGAACGTACAACACTAACCTCCGGCTCGACTTGGCATGCAGCGGGTCTGTTGGTGACCTTCGTGCGGTCGCACAATGTGTCGAAGATGACGATGGAAACCATCCGCATCTATACTGAGGTTGAAGAAAAGATGGGCAGCTCGGTCGGGTTGCGGAAGGTTGGTCAACTGCGGGTCGCCAACACTGAAAAGCGCTGGGACGAGTTCCAGTCTTATATCTCGATTGCCGAGGCGGCTGGCGTACCTTGCAAGCTACTGACCCCTGAAGAGATTACCGAAGTCCATCCGTTGCTAAACCAGAGCCCGGACATTCGGGGTGGTATCCTGCACACCGAAGACGGGTACGTGAATCCGGCCGATATCACCATGGCTCTGGCCAAGCTGGCACGCGATGCTGGTGCCAAGGTTTACCAGAACACCGAGGCTCAGGCCTATGAAAAGCTGGATAACGGCCATTGGAAAGTGACCACCAACCAGGGTGAGATCACATGTGAGCATCTGATCTTCGCGACTGGCAACTATGCCCGCGAAAACGCACGCCGCGTGGGGTTGGATCTGCCCTGTATTCCGATCGTTCACCAGTATTGGACCACCGAGACCGTACCGCTGCTGAAAGAGCGCCGGGCGGAGGGCCTGCCAGAATTCCCGATCCTGCGGGATGAAGATTACGGCGCTTATCTGCGCGAAGATGTGGGCGGCATCCAGTTCGGGCCCTATGAATTCACCAAAGACCTCAAGCTATTTGCCGAAGACCGCGTGCCACCGGAATTTGGCGCTGATCTACTGCCCGAGGATTTCGACGCCGTGGAAACTCAGTGGGAACGCGCGATTGAAAGGGTGCCCACACTGGGTGAGGTTGGGATCAAAGCCAACACCCGCGGTCCATTTCAGATGACACCGGACGAGCTGCCTTTGGCCGGTCCAGCGCCGGGACATGAAAACCTCTGGCTGGCCGAAGGCATGCCCGGTGGCATTCTGTGGGGCGGGACGGTTGGCAACCGTCTGGCCAAGTGGATCGTCGATGGCGATCCGGGCATGGATATGTCGGAACTCGATCCGCGCAGGTTCTCGGATTATGCCTCCAAGCGCTGGACCATGGATAAGGTGCGCGAGACATGGGGCACCCATATGGATGCGCATGTGCCGGGCGAGGACTTCCCCGATGCGCGTCCTATGAAGACCGTCGGGTCATATGATCTGCTGACCGCACAAGGAGCAGTCTGGACCAGCTTCAATGGCTACGAATTCCCGCGATGGTTCGCCAAATCACCCGAAGAAGCGATCCCCGAACACAGCTTCCGTCGCACCAATCATATGGAGCGGGTTCAGAAAGAGGTGCGAACTACACGTGAAGAAGCTGGTTTCATCGAAATGTCTCCGATGACCAAATTCACCGTTCGCGGACAGGGGGCCGCACAGTGGTTAGACAGCATCATGGCCAACAAACTGCCAAAAGTGGGCCGCATGACCCTGTCGCTGATGCTGAACGACAAGGGCGGCATGGATGCGGAATACACCATCGTGCGCTATGCCGACGACGATTTCTACCTGATCTCAACACCGAACTGGCGGGCCTATAACTGGGACCAACTACAGCGCGCGCTGCCGCGCGACGGGTCTGTCGTGATCGAGGACATCTCAGAGCAGCTGGGCGTGATCGCGCTAGCCGGGCCCAAGGCACGCGAAATCTTACAGCCGCTGACGGACAATGATCTGTCAAATGAAGCCTTCCCGTGGCTCTCGGCGCAGATGGGTGAGGTGGGCTATGCCAAAGGTGTGCACCTGCTGCGTGTCTCGTATACCGGAGAGCTTGGATGGGAACTGCATCACCCGGTTGGGTACAATCGCCACCTCGTTGATCTGCTGCTGAAGACCGGCGTGAAACCCTTCGGTCTTGAGGCGCTGGAATCGATGCGACTTGAGAAATCCTATCGCGCCATCAATCGCGAGATTTGCAAGGACCTGACACCCTATGAGGCCGATCTGGGCCGTTTCGTGGCGATGACAGAAAAGATCGGCGGGCAGGTGGCCGAACGTGACTTCATCGGCAAAGCCGCGCTGCAGAAGCAACAGGCCGATGGTGGATACAACACGCTGGTCACACTGAAGCTGCCGTTCTGCGATACCTCGGTGATGTTCGACGAAGGCGTCTATGCCGATGGTAAGTTGATCGGGCGGGTCACCTCGGGCGGGTTCTCGTTTTACTGCAACCACGACATTGCGATGGCACTGGTGCCACAGGACATGACGGCACCCGGCACCAAAATGCAGGTGCTTATCCACAATGAAATGCGCGAGGCCGAAGTGATCGATACCTGCGCCGTTGATCCCACCAGCACCCGCGCCCGCGCCTGATCCGGAGGAATTGAGATGGCAGAAGTCAAAGCACGCTCGGGCCGTGGCGGCGGACGTGCCGCGCGGGTCAAGGCTCGCACCAACCCGCCCCCCGTCTACCTGTCGACGCTCAACCGCAAGGTGGGACCAATTGATCTGCTTGGCCCCGAAGGCGTTGAGAAGATTCACAACGCCGCAATGACGATCCTTGAGGCAACAGGCATTGAATTCCGTGACCCCGTCGCCTTAGCCGACTGGAAGAAATACGGTGCGGATGTGCAGGGTGAACGGGTGCGTATCGGGCGCGAGATGCTGATGGACCTGATCTCGGCCGTTCCCCCAGAGTGGGGCTATGCCGCGCGCAACCCGGAACGCTCGCTTCGGGTGGGCAATCAGCATTCGGTCTTTGCCAACGCTTATGGTGCGCCGTTTGTCTACGGTCTGGATGGCGTGCGCCGCCCTTCGATGCTTGAGGATGCACATAATTTCTTCAAGCTCAGCCAAATGAGCCAGTCGATGATGGTGCCGGGTATTTTGCCGGTTGAGCCGCAGGATGTGCCCGTCCCGCAACGCCATCTAGAGTTGGTTCATGCCGCACTGACCTTGACGGACAAACCGATCAAAGGTTCGGTGCTGTCGGAACAGGCGGCACTGGATTCGGTTGAGATGACTCGCATCGTGTTTGGTGAGGAATTTGTCGACAACAATGTGGTAATGGCGGCCCTACTGAACTGCAACACACCGCTCGTCTGGGATGAGACCATGTTGCAAAGCTTGCGCGTCTATGCCGCTGCCAACCAGCCCTGCCTGCTGTCGCCCTTTGTCCTTGCCGGGGCAAGCACACCTGCCAGCCCGCAGGGAGGTGTCGCGCTGCTGATCGCCGAATCGCTGGCGGGAATGGCTTACAGCCAGATCATTCGGCGCGGAGCACCGATGGTATTGGGCGTCGCGATCATGGGCGTTTCGATGAAGACAGGCGCACCGATGATGGGGTCCCCGGAGCCCGGCTTGATGAACCTTTTGGTGGGTCAGATGGCGCGGTTCTACGGTGTGCCGTGGCGAACCTGCACGATGTGGACCGGATCGAAATCCCCGGATATGCAGGCGGCGTTCGACACCGCAAATACCATGTGGCCGGTGCTGCTGGGCGGTGCGAACTACATCGTCCACTCGGCGGGCTTTCTTGAGGGCGCGCTTGGGGTCAGCTATTCGAAATGGGTGCAGGACGCATTGCAGTTAGAGAACTTCCACCGTTTCTTCAGTGGCCTGCAAGAGGAGAATCTGGACGCTTTGCTGGGCGACATCGAAAACATCGGACCCGGCGGACATTTCCTAGGCACCGACCACACGCGTGAGAACCCCATGCACATGAACCACTTGCAAAACAATGACAGTTTTGAACAGTGGGAAGCTGAGGGCTCGAAAACCGCCGAAGTCGTTGGTACGGAAGAGGCGCAGCGTATGCTAAACACCTATGTGCGGCCGCCAATGCCGGATGATCAGCGCGGTGCGTTGGATGAGTTCGTCGCCAAAAAGCGGTTGGAATACAGCGCTTGATTAATCTGGAAAGCGGGCGCTAACGTGCCCGGTTCATAACCCAAGGACAGGATCACGCACATGACCGATGACTCGACGACAACGCTCTCACTCGACGAGGTAAGGGGCTTGGCCAGGTCTGTCTTTGTGGCTGCGGGAGTGGATGAGCACGGTAGCGCAGTATTGGCCGATCTTGTTCGAATGAGCGAACGAGACGGGCCACGAAGCCATGGCCTACGAATGTTACCTGTTTATGCGCAGAGCTTTGCTTCGGGCTACGCCAACCCCGCCGCCAACCCGAGTGTTGAACGTATCGCTCCGGGTGTTTTGCGGGGGGATGGCGACAATGGTTATTACCAGATCGTGGCCGCCAAAGCGCGGAACGAGCTTATTGAGATGGCGCGCGAGAACGGGATTGCGGCATTCAGTTGTGCCAATTGCCACCATCTGGGGGCGTTACGGTTCGATACCGGTTCGTTAGCTGAGGCTGGACTGGTCGCGCTAGGTGTCGTGAACTCGCTTTCCATGGTGGTGCCACAAGGGGGCGTTCGCCCGGTTTTTGGCACCAATCCGATGTCTTTTGCCTGCCCTCGACCTGGGGGTGAGCCGGTCGTCTGGGATCAGGCATCGTCCATGGTGGCACTTATGGATATTCGCATGGCAGCTGCGGAAGGGCATGATTTACCACGTCCTGCAGGGCTTGATCCAGAGGGACAGCCGACACGTGACCCCAACGCCATACTGGAAACCCGCAGTTTGTTGCCATTTGGTGAACACAAGGGAGCAGCGATTGCATTCCTGATCGAGGTCCTCGGTGCAGCACTGGCTGGCGGAACCTTGTCCGTCGACAACGCCAAGCGCGAAGCGCACGGGGCGTTAAATATCAAAGGCGGCAACACGCTGATCGCAATTGATCCGGCGCGGTTTGGCAACGAAGCGTTTGGAGAATATGTCCAGCGCATTTGCGGCGAGATTGAAGGTAATGGCGATGCACGCGTCCCCGGAGATGGAAGGTTGAAGAATCGCGCTGCTGCCGAAGCGGATGGAGTTAGTGTCACTGCTGAATTGATGGCACAACTGCGCGAACTTCAGTAGAGGCCGCACGAATGTCTCGGGTCGTTGTAATCGGTGGCGGTGTTGTCGGAATTTCCTGTGCTTTAACACTGCAGTCGCAGGGGCACTCTGTCACGGTCGTTGAACCCGGACCGGTGGGTGAGGGGGCAAGCTGGGCCTCCTGCGGCTGTATCGCGGTTGGCGAGATCGTGCCTTTGTCGCAGCCGGGGATGCTGATGAAAGTGCCGGGTTGGTTGCTGGATTCCGAGGCCCCGCTTTCTTTGCGGCCAGCCTCGGCATTGAAGCTGATTCCTTGGTTTGCGCGGTTCACAGCCAATGCGCGGCGTTCGAAGATGCGGGCGATTACCGCCGATCTGGCACAACTCACCTTTGCTGCCACTGATGATTTCAAAGCGCAGCTCGCAGATGTTGGTCACCCAGAGCTTTTGGTTGAGCGACCAGTGATCAAGCTGTTTGATGATGACAATGACCTTGCGACCATGCGCGCAGCCTTTGATCTCGCGCGTGAGTTCGGGTGCACCATCGACCAGGTATCAGGCCATGAAGCGCATGAGATGGACCCCGCTATTGCGCCCGATTTCAAATATGCAGCGCTGTTACGGGATTGGAGCTTTGTGACGGATCCAAAACTGTTGGTCGAAATTCTGATGCAGAGCTTCACCCAACGGGGCGGGGAGATTGTCTCGAATGCAGCGGTCGACTTTACTCGTGATGGTCAACATATCCAAAACGTGCATACCGGCGACGGGCGCACGCTTAGCGCGGATGAGTTTGTAGTTGCCGCAGGCACGCATTCGCGCGTTTTGGCTAAGAAGTTGAATATTCCACTGCGCATGGAGGGTGTTATCGGATACTCAACTGCTTTGCACGACAGTGGAATCGATCTGCGCCACACGGTGTTTTACGCAAAGGGCGGGTTTGGCATCACCCCTTATGAGGATGCGCTGGCCGTGGCAGGCACCGCAGAGTTTGCGGACTTGAATGCGCAGCCCGATTGGAACCGGGCCGATGTACTGGTCAAACGTGCGCACCGTGTATTGCCGGGGTTGCGGACTGAGAAATTTGAGCGCCGCATGGGTCGTCGCCCTTTTACGCCTGATACACGCCCGATCATTGGCCGCAGCAGGCGTCTGACCAATGTCACTTTTGCTACGGGCCACGGGCAACTGGGTCTGACATTGGGAGCGACGACGGCGCGACTTGTTGCAGATGTAATCGCTGGCAGGGTACCGAGCATCGATATACAGGCCTTCAGCCCGGATCGGTTCTAAAACTAAGCCAGAGCCCGCCCAATTCCTTATGGGCGACGTAAGATGCCACCAAAAGCCCGATCATCCATCCAGTGATCACGGCACAGGCGGTTCCATACCAGACACCGATTTCGTTGAAGCCGAGAACGCCGATAAAAATCCAGACAAAAAAAGCGACGCCAAATCCCTGACGATAGAGGCTGATCCATACTGTCCAGATTGGCCGTTTTAGCGCCTGCAGCAGCGAGTTGATTGAAAACAGCATCATATAGAATGGAAGGATCAGACTATCGACACGTAGATAGCTGAGCCCCACGCGAATAACTTCGGGATCATCGGTAAAGAGACCCAGCAGAGACCGGCCAAATATCCACAGGATAGGGGCCGCAATAGCGGTCATGACCAGCCCGACTTTCCAGCAATAAAACAGGGCTTCGCGCACCCTTTCATAGTCCCGTGCCCCGAAATTCTGAGATGCGATGGGAAGCAGCGCACCAGTGACCCCGAGCACAGGCAATAGCAGAATCTGCTCCAACCTAATAGCGACACCGAAGCCCGCAATCGCGTGCTCGCCGAAGATTTTCAACGCGAACTGCACGACAAAACCTGATAGGAGCATCACGATGAACGATGTGGCCGTTGGAAGGACTTGAACTGAGATTTCCTTGAACTTTTGCAGGCGCGGAATGAAATTTCTTGCCCGCATGCGCCTCATTCTTCGGCGTCTGAGCACCTGGCGGATCATGAACACCATCACACCGGTTTGGCTGATTACCGTAGAAATGGCGAGGCCATCGAACCCGATGCCGGGGATCAAGCCCGGGATACCAAAGATCAACAACGGATTGAGGCCAATATTGGCAAAAAACGCAACGATAAGAGCGCGTTGCATCGAAACCGCGTCCCCATGTGCTTGAAGAATTCCGTTGCATCCAAAGGCCAAAAGGAACCCGGGCAGGGCCAGTAATAGCCAGTAGAAATAGCGTAATCCCGCTTCGCGATATGGTCCCGGTTCCGAAACCAATTGAATAAGTGCCGGGCCGTACCAGAGCCCTGCCAATGCCAAAACTCCGGCTGCGATGAAACCGTAGATCATCCCTTGAGCTGCAAACCGCCGTGCCGCGCGATTATCACCGGCACCCAAGGCATTACCGACGAGCGCGCTCATTGCTGCGCCCAATCCAACCCCGACTGAGATTGCGATGAAGAATGCCTGAAAACCCAATGCCAGGCCTGCTTGCGCACTGGTCGAGAGGAGCCCGGCAAAGAACATATCTACGACGTTGTAGAGCGTGTTGAACAGCATCCCAATTGCCGCTGGGATGGCTAAGGTTCGAAAATGGGCTGAGATCGGCCCGCGTGTCAGATCAATATCGGTTGGGGCAGCCACCTCAGTAAGCCCCTAAGGGCGCTCGGCTTGAACGGTGAGGAAGACGAACTCGGGTGTCAGAACCTCTTCAAAGCCGTGGTTCAATTCCGCATCAACACTAATACTATCCCCGGCTGAAAGCGTGAATCTTGCTTCGCCATAGCGATAGACTGCCTGTCCTTCGAGGACCTGAACAAACACAACGCCGTGCCCGACATAGGTGGGCGGTTGTCCCTCATCCCGCAACAGCGTTACGCGACGGGCCTGGAAACGCAGGTCTTTCCGAGAGTGCAATGCGAGGTTGACATATTCATGCGAATGTCCACCGGCTAAGCGAGTGGACTTCAACCCTTCGCCATGGCGCACGAGGGTATAGTCAGTGTGATCAGTTCTTGCTTCGCGAAACAGTGAAACGATGGGGACTTCTAGTGCTTCCGCCAATGCCGCAAGAGTGTCAATCGAAGGTGATACCAGCCCATTTTCGATACGGCTGACCATCGCAGCCGAAATACCCGATTGTTCGGCAAGCCGGCGGGCGGATTGCTTCCGGCTTTGACGCAGCTCCCTCAGAGAGGCGCCAATGGCACGGTCAATCTGTCTTCCCGGCGTGTCAACTTGCATGAAACGTCCCGTCAATCTTCGCCGTAATAGCCTACGACGTCTCCTTTTGTTGTGACACCCAGACCATTCAGCAACCGATTGGCATAATTGAAATATCCCACGATTTGATTGATTTCGAGGATCTCACCGTCTTCCCAGCCAGCATCTTTCAAGGCGTCTACATCCGATTCTTCCATGGTGCCCGGCGACAGCGTCAGCTTCTCAGCATAGCTCAACGCGGCCAGATGTGCGCCCTCGAACGCATCCTGGGGGCGATGCGCCGTAAGCGCAGCCTCAATTGAGTCGGCGCGTGCGTCGTCACCGATCAGATGACGGGCGTTTGCCCAGTGG
The DNA here is from genome assembly GCF_059610325.1 of Ruegeria sp. YTSA064. NCBI lineage: Bacteria > Pseudomonadati > Pseudomonadota > Alphaproteobacteria > Rhodobacterales > Roseobacteraceae > Ruegeria > Ruegeria sp. YTSA064. The sequence continues at coordinate 218,900 of NZ_JBXWNK010000006.1, read as the reverse complement.
TTGGCATAGGAGTAAGGGCACGTGTTCAGCGTGGAAACGTAGGAGCTAATAACTTCCTGAAACCACATAGGCACTGAATTGGCGTCATCATGAAGGCAGGCGCGATACAAAATGACGTGCCCTTTCATGGTGTTGGGACGTAGCGAATGGACACGCATCACGTTGTCCACTGTCCCATGCGGCGTACGCGCTAAATCAAGGGTATTCTTCAAATGTTCGTCGGCATCTTCGTCAGATATCATCCGAATCCAGGCAGACATTCATTCGTCCTTCTATAGTTTATTTTCGTATTTCGAGGCGGCGACCGAGCGCCCGTTGAGTTTTTTATTGACGAATATTGCACATTACGCAACCATATTGATTAGCGCGCAACAGATTTGAGGATTCTGAAGCTTTGCCAGATTGCTCCGCTTTGCCAAATTCAAAGCTGCCGATGTCTTGTGCCAACAGGCATGACGACGGATCGCGGTTGATCAAATGCGCGCAAGGTCGAAATGCGCCTGGTTTGTTGACGGGCTATACTCGCAACCTCAAAGGTCAGCTAATGCGTCTGACCCGGATATCGACAGGTTCGGCATGACTCAGCCCTCCCCCATGATAGAAGTGACCAATCTTGATAAGTATTATGGCACCTTCCATGCACTCAAGAATATCGATCTGACTGTTCATCAGGGTGAAAAGGTTGTGATCTGTGGCCCGTCTGGGTCGGGAAAATCCACGCTGATCCGTTGTTTCAATGGGTTGGAATGGCATAACTCTGGACGTCTCGTGATTGATGGCATCGAAGTTTACAAAGACGCAAAAGAAATACGTGAGTTGCGGCAAGAAGTCGGAATGGTGTTTCAGCAGTTTAACCTGTTTCCGCATTTGACCGTGCTTGAAAACCTGATGATCGGGCCGATGAAGGTGCGAAAGATTACCAAAGCTCAGGCCGAGGAAACCGCACGCAATTATCTTGATCGAGTTCACATTCCCGAGCAGGCCGACAAGTATCCGGCGCAATTGTCGGGTGGGCAACAACAGCGCGTTGCCATCGCGCGGTCCTTGTGCATGGAAACCCGGATCATGCTGTTTGATGAGCCGACCTCTGCGCTTGATCCAGAGATGATAAATGAAGTGCTGGATGTGATGGTGGAACTTGCCGATACCGGTATGACCATGGTTGTTGTCACCCATGAGATGGGGTTTGCCCGTAAGGTCGCTGACACGATGGTCTTTATGGAGGCCGGGCAGATCGTGGAAATTTCACCCCCAGAACAATTCTTTACCAACCCGTCCAGCGAACGCTGTCGCCTGTTCCTGAACCAGATATTGGAGCACTGACGTGACCGATCTGGGCATATCACGGGGAAAAGGGCAGTCGTTGCCGAAACCGCCATTCTACAAGCGGTTCTTTGGCTCGGTGTTTGTCTCGGTCGCGATTTATGCAATCATCGTGGGGCTGATCGCCTATGGCTCGTATGTTGGTGCTCAGGGAATGGGGTATAACTGGCAATGGTACCGGGTGCCCCAGTTCCTCTACCGCAACACAGAAATCGGCTTTGAGTGGGGTGAGATACCCATAGGGTTGGTCGCCACGATCAAATTGTCTGTCATTTCTTTCCTGTTGGCCACTGCTATTGGACTGCTGGTCGCGTTGCTGCGTCTATCCGGCCTGGTAATTGGTACGGCTGTAGCAGTTGGCTTCCTTGAACTTATCCGAAACATTCCTCTACTGGTCCTGCTATATCTGTTCTACTACGTGCTGGGTCCGATTTTTGGATTTGACCGGTATACCGCCAGTATTCTGACCTTGGCGGTGTTTCATTCGGCGCTGATATCCGAAATTCTGCGGGCTGGGATTAATGCCATCCCAACTGGTCAGTGGGAGGCGGCTAAATCCATCGGAATGACCCCCTATCAGACCTATCGTTACATCATCCTTCCGCAATCTGTTCGGTTTATGTTGCCGCCGATGACGGGCGAGGTTGTTCACCTAATCAAATCCTCGGCCATTGTCAGCGTCATTGCCGTCGCCGAACTGACCACTTTCGGACGCAACATCATATCCGACACTTACATGAGTTTTGAAATCTGGTTCACCATCGCACTGGTCTATCTGGCGGTGACCCTGATCCTGTCGATCGGCGTAAGTTATCTGGAGAAGAAATATGCCGTCGACCAATAACCACAAGAATTTAAACGGACAACAAGGAGAACCAAGATGAAGCTATCTCGCAGAATGCTCGGGGTTGCCCTGGGCGCGGTCGTGGCAACTGGCATGGCGACCTCAAGCTGGGCGCAAAGCGCAACTCAGGAACTGTCCAGCGAAAGTGTAATTGAAACGATCAAACAGGATGGGGTGATCCGGATTGGCCTATCGCTGTTTGTACCTTGGTCGATGCGTGACAAGAACGGCGATTTGATCGGGTTCGAACTGGATGTTGGCCGAAAATTGGCCGAAGACATGGGCGTTGAGGTCGAATTTGTTCCAACTGCCTGGGATGGCATTATCCCGGCCCTTGTGTCTGGTAATTTCGACGTGATCATCTCGGGCATGTCGGTGACTGCTCAGCGGAACCTGACGATCAACTTCACTGACCCTTATGCCTATTCTGGCTTGGCCATTCTGGCCAACAAAGAGTTGACTGCAGGCATGGCGCGTGAGGACTTGAACTCATCTGACGTTACCTTTGCTGCGCGTCGTGGCGCAACGCCGGCAACCGTGATTGCCAAGGCATTCCCTGAGGCTAATCTGCTGTTGTTTGATGAAGATGGCGCATCGACTCAGGAAGTGCTGAATGGCAACGCCCACGCCACAATGGCATCGCAGCCAACCCCCAACCGCGAGGCGGGGCGCAATCCGGAAACACTGGTTGTGCTTGAAGGCGAGCTGTTCGACCCGCGTGGTGAGGCGTTTGGGATGCGCAAAGGAGATCCCGACGCGATGAATTTCTTCAACAACTGGATTGCACAGAATTGGCGGTCCGGCTGGCTGGAAGAGCGCCACAATTACTGGTTTGCCACTGAAGAGTGGGCCGACCAGGTCGCCCAATAACCACTCTGACTGGGGGCGGACCCACCGCCCCCGGTCCTTATGCGGAGCGCTTTGGTGCAGGATTTCCTTAGAAAACTCAGATGGCCCGACTATGTGATTGTGGCGGTTTTGATAACCTTCTTTGGGTATATCTGGCTGTCGATCGAAGGTACGCTGAATTACAAATGGCGTTGGGAACTGATCCCAAGCTATATTGTTGGCTGGCATTCCGGGCGCGAAGAGTATTTTGCAAATCTGCTGCTGCAGGGTTTAGCAGCGACGGTTCGCATCAGCATCTATTCGGGTATTCTGGCGCTCATTCTTGGTACAATTCTGGGAATTGCACGCTGTTCGGCCAATCTGACCATACGCATGCTGGCGCGCACATACCTCGAGTTTCTGCGCAATGTGCCGCCTGTCGTCGTTGTTTTCATCTTCTTCTTTTTCCTATCTCAACAACTGATCGATGCGTTGAATCTTGAACGTTGGGCGCGCGGTATTGCACGGCAGGAAAACAACCAGATCTGGACCTTTTTCTTCGGCGAAATGCGGCGCTTTCCATCGCTTGTTTCAGGCGTGATCGTTCTAGCCCTGTTTGAAAGTGCGTTTGTCGGCGAAATCGTACGTGCCGGAATTCAGTCGATCCCGAAGGGGCAGCGCGAAGCGGCACGCTCGATCGGGATGAGCCGCATGCAGGAGCTGCGCTACGTCGTGCTGCCGCAGGCGATGAAAAAGGTTGTGCCACCGCTGGCCAACCAGTTCATTTCATTGATCAAGGACAGCTCGATCCTGTCGTTGATCTCGGTGCAGGAACTAACCTACAAAACCGTCGAACTGGTCGCCTCGTCCCGGATGATCTTCGAGGCGTGGATCACAACCGCGGCGTTCTATTTTGTTGTATGCTTTGGTCTCAGCCGCATCTTTGCGCGGCTCGAGAAGCGATCTGAAAAGCGCTAGGCTCAGGTCACATACGGACCTGAACCATACCGTCCTGCACTCGTGTTTCAAATACGCGCATCGCGCGGGTTGCTGGTGCTGAAACGGGCTTGCCGTCCCGGACATCGAATGCGCCCTGATGTAATGGGCATTCGATCACGTGGCCGTCAAAATAACCGTCGCATAAATCGGCCCCACCATGGTTACACAATGCCAGCGAGGCGTAGACTCCGCTGGGTGTATCGTACACCGCAATCATACGTGGTCCGATTTCCACGCGCGTGACCCAATTCTCTTCCAGTTTTGATACTTCGATCACATCGCGCCAGGGTTTTTCTGCTTTCATCACTCAAGCCCTCGTCTTGCGTCGCATGATCTGACGCAGAATGTCGCGATGCGCGGCCAGATAGCCGCCTTTTTCGACAAAGATGTGATCTTTCAACTTCTCGTGCAGACGGGGCAGGGCGTGGAAAGGGACCGAGGCGACATAGTGATGCTCGGCGTGATAGTTCATGTTCCAGCACAAAAAGGACATAGGTTTTGACACCAGATTGGTGCGGGTGTTTTCTGACATCTGCGCCACGGTGGGCCGCCCAACATGTTCAGTCATGCGCACAAAGCGCATCACTGGCTCACCCAGAAACAGTGGTATGATCCAGTACCAGATCAAGCCCCACCAACCGGTGACCGCCATGGCCAGCAATATCGTTGCGTAGATGGCCAACATCCGGCGCGCGTCCCAATAGACCGATTGATGTTCTTCTTTGGGAATAAATCGCAGTTCAACGTCGCTGAGTTTGCCAAAGGCATGCCGGAACAGTTCAGTGAATTTGCCGCGCCAGTAGGGTAGGGCAGATAAATACAGAAAATACTGACCAAGTGTTTTCGGTAGCGGGATCAATTCGGGATCTTCTCCGGTCAGTTGGGTATAGGTGTGATGGTCACAATGCTCGTACCGAAAGAACCGGTGTGGCAGGATGATAATCAGGCCGCAAATCTGCCCGACCAGATCGTTCAGCCAGCGGGTACGAAACACCGTGTAGTGGACACACTCATGTTGTAGTGAGAAATGGTGAACCAGGACGACGCCCTGCAGAAACATCGCGGGCCAGATCAGCCAACTGTTCCAAGCCAAGGTGATCAGAGTTGTAGTGCAGGTCAGTACCAAAATCCAAAGTGCAAGATGACGCAATCCAGGCGCGTTCGAGCGTTGCATGAATCCTTTGAGTTCTTCGCGCGTCAGTTTTCCTTCGGCCAGTGCCTGAGTCAGCGGCGTGACGATAGCTTTTGACATGTGATTTCCATGAGTTTGCCGGAGCGGGGGCCTTGCACTCTACGCGTATTCCGGCACCGGAGACGGGAGTGCTCCGCACCAAAGGACCAACTCGATCAGGTCCTATTAACAAGATTATTTCGACAGGTGATGATTCGATCAAGCCGCGATTGATCAGCTCGCGACCCTTAATCCGATATCAGGGTCGGGATATTTGAACAGGCTTGCGGCACAAGGGTATTGATCCAGAATGGTCTGCCCGTTGGGCAACCGATCCGCATGAAAAACGCCGTTGTTCCAGTGGGTCACGCCGTCAATCTCGATTGTCGGGTCGATGACATTCCAGCTGATTTCACCGGGCGCGTAGGCCCCGCAAGTGTGGAAGTGCAGGATGCGCGGGTTGCCAAAGGCAGACCCGCCCCAGCGTTCGTAGTTGTCGCGCATGTCCCAAGGATAACCACAGCCTGGGTGAATGCCTGCATGCCAGGAATGAACGAAGCTACGGTCGATACCTAAATCTCCTGCGACCCGGTCATAATGTGCTTCGGCCTTGGACGCATTGGCAGGATCGCCTTCGAAGCGAAGCAACCGCCCGTTTTCCATTATCGCAAAGACCGGGCGGTCAAATTCAATCGTATAGTCGTCATAGTATTTCGAACCTGTTCCCGTCAGAAAACTGATAGCTACGCGACCCGAGAAACTGTAAGCCGGAACAGGGGTAAAGACGGACATTGGAAAGCGCAGGATCGAGGTGTCACCTGTTGGTTTCAGGTTCATAATCGGTCTGCCACGAACATCAGTGCCCAGCGGGCAGGTCAGGCGCACCTCAGTCGATGAGTCCAGCACTGCGTTGATATCGGCCTTAAGCTCCATGAACGCATCGTGGTGGCCATTAGAAAAGCCCGAGCCCAGCATCTCTTTGGACAATGCAAAGCTGACAATAATCTTTTTGCCCTGCGGCATATCCGAAAACCGCAACTGATCCCCAAGCCGGGCAAGGAACAGAATAATGTCTGCTTCTTCGAACCGGGCCATAAGATCAGGTGTCAGATGCGGATTGTCGGGGTTAAAGCCGACATCGACGGTATCGACGGTCATTCCCAGCTTATGGGCTACTCGGCTCACGACATCTACGCATTCGGCATCGAAGTACCCAAACTCGGGCGGTTCATATGCAATCAACAACTTGTCGCCCGTAGATGCGCGTGCGCAGTTGATCAGCAGATTTAGAGCGCCCCGCTCCGGCGTCATATCAGACATCGACACATCCTGATTGCTTAGTATCTCAAATTTACGATCCGATGCGGGAGCTAATCCATTTGAAAGTATTAATGGCTCACATTAGGGTCACTAATATGATCTTGAACCTGCCCTATTCTGCATTGCGCGCCTTTGAGGCGGTCGTGCGCCATTCTGGATTTTCTCCTGCTGCCGACGAGTTAGGGGTCAGTCAGAGCGCGGTTAGTCAGCATGTCAGGACACTGGAAGAGTGGTTGGGCAGGGATTTACTCGTGCGAGGCGCGCGGCAATCGCGTCCAACCCGGGAAGGCGAACAACTAGCGCTGGCTATTGCAGATGGATTGGGACGCATATCAGAAGTGTGCGCCCAATTGCGGGACCGCACCCGCTCGGATCGAACAATAGTCATCTCATGCCTGCCTGGATTTGCTTTTAATTGGTTGTTTCCAAGGCTACTGCACTTCGATCTGGCGCATCCTGACCTTTCAATATCAATTGCGACTGACACCGGTTACCACCCGTTCTCCGGAGCGGATTCAGATATCGGTATCCGATACGGGCTTGGAGAATATCCGGGGTTGGAAGTTGATTTGTTGATGCGGGAAAGGCTGTTTCCGGTTTGCGCCCCTTCACTTGCCTCATCGCTGACAAGCATACAGGATTTGGCGCAACACACGTTGCTTGTTGATGAAAACCTCCATCACGGCACATCCAGCCCTACTTGGGAATTCTGGGCACGGCAGAGTGGCTTGACCATGCCTTCATCGCCGCGGACACGCCGATTGGGGCAGTCAAACATGGTCATTCAGGCCGCTATCGAAGGGCTGGGCGTAGCGTTAGGCCGCGAGCCATTGGTCATTGATGCACTATGTGATGGCAGGCTGGTTCGTCCGTTTTCGGAAATGACCTTGTCGCCTTTATCATATTGGCTTGTGCGACGCCCAGAGACAAAGGATAGCCAGAAGGTCAACGAGTTTCTGAACTGGATAAAAGCCGAAGCAGCAGCTCAGCCAGACTTGCCACCGCTTGCGCCAAATTCGAATTAGCCCACCTTATATCTTTTATTACCAATCCGGCATGGCGTATTGCCAATCGAATGCCATAATGCCCCTAGCCACCGGATCGACAAGGAGAGCAGCCCATGTATCTCAGGAATTGTTGGTATGTCGCCGCCTGGAGCAAGGATATCGGCCGTGAGCTGAAAGCGGAAACCTATCTGGGTGAAAATGTTGTGCTTTATCGACAGCAAGATGGCACTCCGGTCGCGTTGGAAGATGCTTGCCCACACCGTAAGCTGCCATTGTCGAAAGGGAATCTGATAGGAGACACCGTAGAATGCGGCTATCACGGGTTGACCTTCGATTGCTCGGGGAAATGCACGGATAGCCCGACACAGCGCGGGATGACGCCCCGCCGCGCGGTCGTGAAATCCTATCCGGTTGTTGATCGCTATCGCCTGCTTTGGATTTGGATGGGCGATCCCGAGTTGGCCAACCCTGATCTGATTTTCCCTATCGAGAACTTTGACAACCCAACCTGGGGCATGACCGATGGCGGCGTGATGGACATCGATTGCCACTACCTTTGGGTCTGTGACAACCTGCTTGATCCCAGCCATGTGGCCTGGGTTCACGTCTCTTCATTTGCAGGGGCCGGAACGGATGAAGAGCCCCTGAATGTTGAAAAAACCGATCGAGGCGTGATCGTTTCTCGCTGGATCGAGAATAAGCCGCCGTCGCCTTACTACTCCAAGCTGGTCGCATTTGAAGGCGAATGTGATCGCCTGCAGCATTATGAGATGTGCCTCCCAGCGATCGGATTGAACAAATCCATCTATACGCCGGTCGGCACCGGCGGCTATGACATAGACCCGGTCGAGCAGACCTTTATCAATATTTCGTACAACTTCATGACACCGATAAACGAAGATGAAACCAGATATTTCTGGTTCCAGCATCGTAATTCTGACCCTGACAATGCAGAGGTTTCGAAATTCATGAACGATGGTGCCCGGATGGCATTTATTGAGGATAAAGAAGTATTGGAAGAGGTGCACAAGGGCATGAAGAATGCAAAGACACCTCATATCGATCTAGGCCTGGATGCCGGAGCAAAGATTTATCGGCGCGTTTTGGATCGGGCGATTGAAGCTGAAACAACGGTAACAGAAAGCGCGCTAAAGCAAGCCTGATTTCTGGTTCGGGGCCGGATCGCCGGCCCCGTATCTTAGGCAGTTTCATAGATGATTGGAAACCGGCCCCCTGCAAAGGGTGCGCCGGGTTTCAAACTATCGTCATGTAGCCATTCTGTAACCGAATCCCGAGGTTCATAGGTCGCACCTTCGACAGCAAATCGAATTGCGTATCCGCGCCTGCGGCGTGTCGAAGTCCGATTGCCCATAGCCGAATGTACGGTCATTCCGTCAAAGGCGAGTGCGTCGCCTGGTTTCATGTTTTCAAAGTGGAAGATGTCATATTGGGCACGGTCGGCCTCAAAATCCGGCATGTCTATGTAATCCGGGTTATCTTCTTCCAGATAGTGCAGGAAACCACCTTGCTGATCGGTTTTGAAAGGCCGGTATTTTGCGCCCCATGCATGTGATCCACGCACAAATTCCAGTGCTCCATTGTCGGGGTCAACCGGGTCAAGTGCGATCCACATCGTCATGATCGGTCCTGCGACGGGCCAATAGGGCTGATCCGTGTGCCATCCGGTTTGGGTCCGCGTTCCCGGCTCTTTTACGAAAATCTGGTCATAGATTAACGATGTCCACGGACTGCCTGATACCTCAGCCACGCGTTGTCCGATATCCGATGTCAGGCAATAGTCCTGAAAAGTGCCGGGGTTTTCGCGCATATTTTTATACGCAAAGTATCGGTCTCCTTTTGTGACTTCGGTATCAACTGCATCCTGCAATTTGCTTAGCCAGTCGTCTGACAGGATACTTTTTAACAATACGACGCCGTCTCGCGCGTAGGATTCCTGCAGGTCCTTAAGTTCAATTGGCTTGGTCATCTGATCCATCCATTTAGTTTCCACTCCGTTTCCGGGCGGGTTCGTAAATTGGCGCGAAGCGCCGCGATCCACGTGGTGTCAGTAAGATGGAGAACTGCGGCAATTGATGATGAAACAAGGCCACCGCGACCGGGCAGACCATTTGCCAGCGAGGTTCCGGTGAAACTGTTTAATGCGGAAGTTCATGACTCACCGTACAACAATTTGGTTAAACGGCCAATAGTTTTGCGTGATGGTAAAATAATTTATTGACCGTACATTGCTTGTGGTCAATATTGGGATCACCATGCAAAAATATTCTGTGTTCTCGCTCGCCCGGAATGCACTTTCAGGGCACCGAAACTGGTCGCGGGCTTGGCGTTCCCCCCCGCTCAAAGACCAGTATGAGGTTGTTGTGATCGGTGCTGGGGGGCACGGTCTTGCGACCGCCTATTATCTCGCCAAAGAATTCGACATTTCAGACGTCGCTGTGGTTGAAAAAGGTTGGCTAGGTGGTGGCAATATCGCTCGTAATACGGTGACCATCCGATCCAATTACATGCGGGACGAGTCGATCCCCTTCTACGTCAAATCCGTCGCCATGTATGAGGGTCTGACGCACGAACTGAACTTCAACATGATGCATTCGAAGCGCACCATGGTGGATGTTGTGCAAACTTGGCCCAAGTTGCGCGAGCTCAGGCGACGGCAACTGGCGATGGATATTTACGGTTCGACTTACGAACAGATATCGGAGAACGAACTGCGTAGCAGAATACCAGCGCTGACCGGGGGCGGCCCGGATGCGCGTTTGCCTGTAATTTGCGGCATGGTGCATACGGATGCTGGCGTGAACAGGCATGATGCAGTGGCGTGGGGATATGCGCGCGCGGCTGATGCGCTTGGGGTCGAGATACACCAGCAAACCGCAATTCAATCTCTGATCCGCGGGGCTGATGGCCATATCAGCGGTGTCGAAACCAATCGCGGTACGATTCGTGCCAAAAAAGTTGTTGTCGCCGTCTCAGGTCATACCACAACGTTGACTGAAACCGTCGGGCTGAAGCTACCTTTGCGCACGATGAACCTGACGGCATTTGTGTCTGAGCCGGTGAAACCACTAGTGGACGTCATAGTGAACTGCCCTGACAGCGGGTTCTATTTCAGCCAATCCGACAAGGGTGAGATGGTGATCGGCGGTGCACCGGATATGGGTCAGAGTTTCCGACGCGATATTAAGCAGAACGTGTTTGAAGACACGGTAACCGCGATGCTTTCCCTGTTCCCGTCGTTCAAGAAACTCAAACTTATGCGGCAATGGGGCGGGCATCTGGATATTGCTCACGATGCCTCACCCATTATGGATCAGACAGACTTGCCGGGTTTGTTTGTAACAGCCGGTTGGTGGGGCGGTTACAAGGCTATCCCCGCCGGTGGGTTGACGCTTGCCCATCTGGTGGCCAAGAGCGAGCCTCATCCACTGATGTCTTCGTTTACGCTCAACCGGTTTCGCCATCTGGATTTTGTGATGGAAGCCGGGACAACCACGGCGCGTTAGGAGGGTAAGGTTCATGATGCTAATTCCCTGCCCATTCTGCGGCAAACGTAATGAAAGCGAATTTATCTTTGGAGGCGCGGTCGGTGCAGACCGCCCCGACCCGAACAGCGTTAACGACGCGGAATGGGTCGAGTATTTGACCGTGGCGCCAAACCCCTTAGGCCCAGTTCAGGAACGGTGGTGGCATGCGCGAGGCTGTAGCGAGTGGGTCACGATTTGGCGTGATACCCGGACCCATGACATTGTGGAGGCCCCAGATGACTCAGAATAACCGCTGTGCATCTGGTGGGCGGATTGATCGAAGCCGAACTCTGCGATTTACCTTCAATGGCAAATCCTATGAGGGGTTTGAAGGCGATACTCTTGCCTCGGCCTTATTGGCCAACGATGTTCGTGTCACGGCGCGCAGTTTCAAGTATCACCGCCCTCGTGGCATTGTTGGTCATGGTCCCGAAGAACCCGCGACACTGGTGGAGCTGGATGGTGAGGATGCCTCGGGGAACCGCCCGGCAACCACCGTCCCTTTGCGCGACGGGCTAAGCGCACGTTCGGTGAATTGCTGGCCATCGCCCGAGTTTGATATTGGCGGTGTAAATCAACTGCTCAGCCGTTTCATACCGGCCGGATTTTATTACAAGACGTTCAAATGGCCCAATTGGCATCTTTTTGAGCCTTCAATTCGCAAAGCTGCCGGGTTGGCTGCTGCACCGGCTCAGCCGCCATCCTCGGGGCATTTCGAAGCGCGCCACGCCCATGCTGATGTCTTGGTCGCTGGCGCAGGCCCCGCCGGACTGAAGGCAGCGCTTAAGGCAGGACGGGCGGGTAAGCGCGTATTCCTTGCCGACGAAGACTCTGAGGCAGGTGGCAGCCTGTTGAACTGCGATCTTTCCATCGACGGGCAACCTGCAATGGGTTGGGTGGAGGCTGCCGTTCTGGAGCTGCGGGGGATGGCCAATGTAACCCATTTGCAGAATGCGACCGTCTGGGCATATCGCGAACACAATTTGCTGATTGTGAATGAGCGTAATCCTGACCAGGGAAGCATCATTGAGCGTTCTTGGCGCGTGAGGGCAGGGGAAGTGGTTATCGCCACAGGCGCAACCGAACGTGCCATGGTCTTCAGCAATAACGACCGGCCCGGGGTTATGTTAGCATCCTCGGTACAGGCCTATTTCAACCGATGGGGGGTTATTCCCGGAAAAAGAGTGGTCCTGTTTACCAACAACAACAGTGCATATGCGGTCGCCTCTGATCTGATCGCGGCAGGGGTGCGGGTTGAGGCTATCCTCGACAGTCGCTCTTGCGTACCTCAGGCCGCACTGGAATTGGTGCCCGAAATCACTGTGCAATCTTCAACCGTTGTTGGAGATGTGCGCGGTCATAAAGGGGTCAAAGCAGTAAAAGCCGTTTCCTCATCGGGTTCTGTAAACTGGATTGAATGCGATTTGCTTGCGCATTCAGGGGGATGGAACCCGACTGTACATTTGTGGTCTCAATCTCGCAGCACTCTAAGGTTTGACGAAGATTTGGCTGCCTTTCTTCCTTATCAACCAGTGCAGAACTGCACAGCGGTTGGCGCTGCGGCTGGGCAACTGACACTTGATCAGATTATCGATGGGGGCGAGGAGCTTGCATATGAGATTGAGCCACTTTGGCGGGTAGACCTGCCTGGCCAGCGCGGAAAGGCGTTTCTGGATATTCAGAATGACGTGTCTGTCAGTGACGTGCATCTGGCTCTGCGTGAGGGCTATGACAATGTCGAACACGTCAAACGCTATACCACCGGCGGCATGGGTATTGATCAGGGTAAGACCGGGAATATCAACATCATCGGCACTGTTGCGATGCAAAAAGGTGTGCCGTTGCAAGAGGTCGGAACAACCACTTTCCGCTCGCCCTACACACCTGTGTCCTTCGGTGCGATCGGCGGGCTACGCGAGGATTCGGTTCTGTTCCCCTATCGGCACACGCCAGTTACCCAGTGGAACAAAGACAATGGCGCGGTCATGTATGAGGCCGGTGCGCGTTGGCGGCGCCCGGGTTATTTCCCTCAACAGGGTGAAGGCCTGCAAGACGCCGTGAACCGTGAATGCCGTGCCGTTCGGGAAGGCGTTGGCGTCTATGATGGCTCACCGTTAGGGACATTCGAGTTGAAAGGCCGCGATGTCCCGCAATTCCTGGATTTTATCTATTCTAACATGGTATCTTCGCTGACGCCCGGCAATGGTCGTTACGGGCTGATGCTATCGGATGATGGGCTGATCCTGGATGATGGCGTGGTGTTCCGGCTTGATGAACACAGATGGCTTGTTTCCACCTCTACCGGTCATGCGGATTCAATAAATCAGCATATGGAAAAGCTGCTTCAGACAGAATTCCCGGATTGGCAGGTGATGATCACAACAGTGACAAGCCAATGGAACAACGCCACGATTTGCGGCCCGCGCGCGCGCGATGTGATGCAGGCTCTTGGCACAGATGTCGACCTCTCGCCCGAGGTGTTTCCATTGATGTCTTTCAGGGATGGGACCGTCGCAGGTTTTCCCGCGCGCATCGTTCGCGTCAGTTTCACGGGTGAACTTTCCTTTGAGGTCAATGTCGCTCCACGCCACATGGCGGAGTTATGGGCCAAGGTGATCGAGGCAGGTGCCCCCTTTGGGATCCAACCGGTGGGCTCGGAATCGAGCCATGTGCTGCGTGTCGAAAAGGGTTTTCTGTCGCTGGGACACGAAGTCGACGGCACAGTGGATGCCTATGACCTTGGGATGGGTTGGGCAATGTCCAAGAAAAAGACAGACTATCTTGGCAAACGCTCGATACAGCTGCGTCGCGAAGGAAAAGCAACTCGGCGGGAGTTGGTGGGCATTCTACCCGAAGATCACAACAGGCAAGTGCCAGAAGGCGCGCCGCTAACCCCCGGAGGTCGTAAAGAGGCCACCGAAGGCCTCGTGACTGCCTGCGTCTGGAGTGTTGTGAACGATCGCTGGGTCGGATTGGCATTGCTGAAGAATGGTCATAGCCGACACGGGGAAATTGCTCATGTCCGCCTGAAAGATGAAGTGATCCCGGTCAAAATCACCAAGCCGGTGTTCCACGATCCCGACGGCAAGCTTTTGAGGTCCTGAGATGACTTATGACGTGGCAATAGTGCGCCAACCCCTAAACGCGCTGTTTGATCTCAAAGGGAGTCCAGCTGCCATTCAAAACTGGGCAGCTGATGTTCTACCTACACTGCCGGAGCGGCCGAACTCGCGGACAGGTCAAGCTTCAGTCGAATTGTATCATGTCGGGCGAAACCACTGGATCGCGCGCGCTCCGCTGGAGCAGGAAGCCGAACTGGAGAAACACCTCAGCCCAACCAATTGCCCGGCGGAAATCAGCATCGTGCGGGTTTCGGATACGCTGACATTCTTTCGAGTGGTCGGTCCGCAAGCTGACGAAGTGATGTCCATTGCGTGTCCGTTGGATATACATGAAACTGAGTTCGGCGAAGAAACCGTGACCTATACTGAATTGTTTGGCCTCAAAGCACTAATTATGCGGTGTGAAGATGGTTTTGAATTTGCCGTAGAGCAGAGCTTTGGTGATATGGCCGAGGATTATCTTTCCCGTGCCGTCGCCTAGAGGGAAAAAAGCGAATGGCACGAACACATATTCACAAATATCAAACCCGCTATCACGCTCAGGCGACCTATTCCAAGGCGATCCGGGCGCGAGGCGATTTTGTCTTCATGCAGGGCCAAGTTGGAACTTTGCTGGATGGGACACTCATCGGCGAAGATGATCCTGGTGCCCAGGCGGATCAGGCCTGCCGCAATATTCAACGCTGGATGGAAGAGGCCGGAGGTAGCCTTGCCGATGTTTGCAAGCTGACGGTCTATGTCACTGATATTTCCTACCGGCCAGCGGTTTACGAGGCAATCAACCGCTGGTTTGAAGGCGTGCATCACTGTTCGACCGGGGTTGTCGTGCAAGGTTTGGCCGACCCTTCACTGTTGGTTGAAATTGATGCAATGGCTGTGATCGACGAAGACACGGACGAAAGCGCTTGAATGGGTGGCGGTCGAGTTGTCTAGAATATCACTGTATGACAGTATGTCGAAGTGCAGCCCAGATTTAATATTAATTTGAGATGCTTACTATTCTGACTTCAATATTACCGATCTTTTTGATTATCGCGTTGGGTCTGGCACTTCGTAAAGGTGGAATTCCCAGCACCGATTTCTGGAACCTGAATGACAAGCTGGTTTATTGGGTTTTGATGCCCTGCCTGTTATTCACGAAGATCTCGTTATCGCCGTTAGATAAATCTGCGCTTGGCCTTTATTCGATGACCATATTGGGTGGGTTTTTGGCGGCGCTGGTATTTGCAGTCATCAGTGCCCGTCTGATGGGATATGCGGCACCGCAGGCGACGTCGATCTTGCAGGGAAGTGCGCGACATAACTCATTCATAGGCCTTGCGCTTGCAGCCAATCTTTACGGTCCAGTGGGGTTTGACATCGCCATTCTGGCGACAGCCATATTGGTGCCTATCACCAACATCGTCATGGTGGTCATGATGGTGGGGGCATTGAAACAGGATACTGCGACCCGATTGCCGATCGCTATCCTGCGTGAGCTTGGGCGAAATCCCTATGTCATCTCGATCCTATTGGCGATTGGGGCAAACCAGATGATCGGTGACCGCATTCCTGTTGTCCACGAGGTGGCTGACATTCTTGGGGCGGGCGCATTGCCCATTACTCTGCTGGCTGTTGGCGCAAACCTGCGTGTCCGGGCGATGGCGGCGAGTGCGCTGCCTCTAATGCTGGCTATTGTCGGCAAGATGATGGTGTTTCCGGTTGCTGCGCTATGTATCGGAATACTTGTCGGGTTACCTCAGGATGTTTTGCAGATTGCAGTGGTCTATTCCGTGGTGCCTACGGGGGCTTCATCGTACACTTTGTCCAAGCAACTAGGCGGGGACGCGCCTTTGATGGCCGCAATCGTCACGCTTCAGACCTTGATAGCAGCCGTTAGTATACCAATTTCGTTGGCGATATTGTTGCCGTTAATCGGTTAGACGAACCGAAAAATTCAACCCAATGGGTTTAGGATGTTACTGACCCATTGCGCAATATCCAGTAGCCGGGCGTCATAGCCCTTTGGCGCGACAAGCTGTATCCCTAGTGGCAGTCCATTTTGGTTGACCCCAAATGGGATGGCGATCGAAGGAACCTGCAAAAGGTTCCACATGCGCGAGAACAAGGGATCTCCGGTCGCTTCAAGGCCCACTGGGGCCGAACCTGGCGCAGACGGCACGAGAAGGGCATCGGTATCCCCAAAAATTTGTTCCAATACTAATTCGGCACGATCACGGAGGATCAGAGCATGCTGGTAATCCGCCTCGCTGATCTTTAAGCCGGCTTCGATCAGCGCATGAAATTGAGGACTGATCGCCGGCAATCCTTTTTCAAATTCATCAAGGCGTAGTCGTGCGGCCTCGTAGGCCATAATGGTATGATGTGCCGCTGTTAGGTCAGCAAGGATTGCAGGATGGGCAATTTCGCCAGAATCCGATCCTGCGGCTGCAATGGCGGACATAGCACGGGTGCAGGTGTCACGCATCTCAATCGAGCCATCCATCCAGTGTGGTCCGCGCATCAGGCTGATCCGCGGCAAACTGTCCTCAAAACGCGCTCGTTGAGGCGACTCGATGCCGCGTAGAACCGCATCGGTAAGTGCAAGATCATATGGATGACGGGCGAGTACCCCAAGCGTATCAAGGCTTGGTGACAACCCCATCACACCGAAAAGCGGGTAGCCATGGATCGTAGGGCGAAATCCATAAACTCCGCAATATGCAGCCGGTCGGATCAATGATGCCGCCGTCTGTGATCCAAAGGCCAGCGGGGCCATGAAATCAGCGACCGCTGCAGCGGAACCCGATGATGAGCCACCCGGAGTATGTTCTGGATTGTGCGGGTTCGCTGTTTTGCCGGGCCGGAAATAGGCGAACTCGGTCGTAACTGTTTTGCCGATAGGAATGGCGCCCACATCGAGAAGCATCTGAACGCAGGCCGCGTTCATTACCGGTTGTCGATTAGAATACAGGTCACTGCCCCAACCGGTCGGCATGTCATCGGTATCGATGATATCCTTGATTACGAATGGGACACCATGGAGCGGCCCGTCAGATTGCCGATTATCGGCAGCCAGTGCCCGATCCATGGCGCGATCTGCATCAAGGTACTGAAATGCCCCGAGCACAGGTTCGCGAAGTGCGATCCGTTCGAGATGTGCCTGCATGACCTCCGATGGCTTGACTTCTCTTATCCGGATCAGTCGGGCCAGGTCGTGCGCGCTGCGGCGGCATAAATCACTCATGCCTTGAGTGCTTTCACAGCAGCTGAAAATGGATCGACCGGCATGTCATAGATGCCACCACCCAACCGACCAGCCTGACCCAACCTATCAAGTATGCCAAGCCCAACTGCTGGACCAGAACCTTGCGCCACCGCTCCGCGCGCAGTTGAGCCAAGCCGAATATCCAGAGAACGAAAATAGGGATGAGAACCTGCTGACAGACCTGTCACCCGTGCGCTGGAATTGTCAGGTAGATAAGCGCCGAGAACCTTTTTCTGCTCGGGGCTAAGTTCGATGGCCATGGCGCCAAGACCAAAGGCTTCGACCACGGCGCTATCTCCGATGGCGCCAAGGGCGCGATCTTCGGGTAAGTCGGTATCGAAGCGACCCTTGGGCGGAGCTGCGGGAACAGTAAACCACCGTCCCGGCAGGCCCGAGATCTGAATGCCAACCTTTCGCCCATTTCCACCTGCTGCCGTCACAAAGCTGGAGCCTTCGACACCTTCGGCAAGCTTCATCATCAGCTTTGTCGCCGCCATCCAGAGATTCAGGAACAGCGAAGGGGAGCTCGCCATGAACTCCAGAACATTTTCGTCATTGATGCCACCGGGTGTGCGGTCCTTAAGTTCATCAACCAACGCTTCGGTTGCGACGGGTGTGCGCCCGTGGCAATCATCGCCACCTACCAACCCCGTAACCGCCAATGGAACCAGCGCAATCCCTTCGGCCAGACCGTTTTGCAGCACATCCAGAAAACGCGTGTTCAGCCAGCGGATATGTTCGAGGACAGCGTCCGAGCGCAGACCCAATCGCAGCGACGGGCGTGCACCACCATTGATCGGTGAAAAAACCCTCGTTTGACCGCGCCATGTGTCGTAGACCGAATGCAACGGCATGGAGGCGGACACCACGGCTGCCAGCGGTGTGACGACGTCGTGATCCTGTGCCGGTCGTAACGCGATCTCACCTGCCATGATCATCGCTTCGGCCTGGTCAAAGTCGCGGGACAGACCTTCCCAAACTGCAGCAACACAAGCTGAATTGAGGATCGGAGCGGTGATATCTGTAGAGCGCGAAAAGGCTGGACCTGCGTGCAACAGTACATTTTCTGGCAGGTCAAGCGCGTCAGCTGCGGTGTTGAATCGATTCCAGACCGGCTGCGTGACCATCGCCCGATCAAAGGCCAACTGGTCTGACGGGTGCAGGGTCATGATCCCTCCGGAGGAATGATCCAAGTTTCCGAGAAATAGAGAAATGCGGTTGTGGTCTCGTACCCTGCCTGCACGCGCGTACCCAACTTGCCCGGCAACACGTGGCCATTGACGATGATCTGGGCCGCATGGGCAGGAACCAGTAGCGAGAACATGTTTTGCTCACCCGAGGCGACCTCATGTGGGGACAGTTCCAATGCACGAGGTGCTTCGAAGCCTTCCCAAACCAGTTCAACCGTCAAGGGGCCGCCTGCAATTGTTTCGGTATACCGATGGCTCATCGGGTCGCCCGAACTGCGCACGGCATGTGCCCCAATTTCAGGCAGGGTTGCGAACGAAGGCGCATTGGCAAAGGCAGCCAGTTTATTGATAAAGTTCTTTTTCAGGAACGCGGTTAGTTCGGGATTGTCGCTGAGGATGACATTTGGGGCATTCGGCGGACCCTCAACCTGATCAGGCGATCCCAGAAGCAACAGCACCTGCCCCTGACCGACCGGAGACCAAGCCACCCGAAAGAATAGCGCCATGGCGCTAAAATTGCCATTCTCGTCTTTAAGCAGGATGCCCGGGTTTTCGCCTGTCCAGTCAACAACGCCGGGGGTAATGGGCTCGTTCAGGGGCATCAGGTGTCCTCCGCAGGGGTAACCCAGGTTTCCGAGAAGGCCAGAAAGGCCGTGCTCATCGTGCGTCCAAAGAATTGGCGATCTGCCACCTGACCGCGCAGCGCGGTGCCGTTGATCCTGACCAGAGCCTGTTTGGCCTCAAGAAATACGGAATACATCTCGTGTTCTTTGGTCGCCGAGTTCTCGCGCGTGACTTCCACCGGCAGCGGTGGCCCCATATCCTGCCAGATCATGTCCAATGTCACACCCGAACCACGCAAGGTCTCGGAATAGCGTGTCTTGAGGTCGCCGGGCCGCTTTTCAACGCTGTCACAATCCAGCCAGGTCATGGCCTGCAAGCCCGGTTTGCCAACAAATGTTGGCATCTTGGATACCCAGCCTTCAACGATCCAACGCATCATACGCTGGTTGTCGGTCATGATCAGGTTTGGGACTTTCGGCCAGCCGCTGGCCTCGTCCGGAGCGCCCAATACAATTGCTGCATGACCACGCCCATATGGCGACAGAACCACGCGAAAGAACAACGCCAGCGTATCGTAATGGGCCTGATCGGGCTGCTGTTTCAGATAGATGCCCGGGTTCTCGCCCGACCAATCAACCCGCCCCGGGTTGTGAGGGATTCGCATGCTCATGACCAGCTTGCCTCGTATTCTTTCAAAGCATTTTCGATGAAAACGCGGCGCTCAAACCCCTGCAGATGATCGCCGGACCTCAGAATATCAGCAACCTTGAACGAGACTTCTTTCTGCAGGGCGCCATCATCGCGACCTTCCTGAAACGGGATTTTCAACACGGTATCCCCGGCATAAGTCGGGATTATACCCTTGAAATTGTCAGTTGGCTGTGCAGGTGGAGTTCCATTTGCCAGGGCCCGGATCGCGTTGCGCAACATCCGGCGCGCCTTGGCCACACCACGATCTGTGAATGACAGGTTCTCTCGGGCATGAATGTTGATTGGGCCCTGGCTGACCCAAGCATCATAATCACCCGGATCGCGTTGCCGCATTTCATAGGTGCGATCAGGACCCTGGCCGTAGAAATCGGTTTTGCCAAAGCCCACTTCGTCCCGATTGGTCATGCCGCGCGGGTCGTCGTTGAACCGCTCTTCCCGAAAGTGACGCCAGGCGATGACCATGGTGTTGGTGTCATCAATCGGAGTGATCCATCGTGACAGCCCACCGCGTCCAAAGTACCTTGATCGATCCGGAATTGGGAAATGCCCGCCATTCTGAGTGAACGATGGCAACATGTGGTCATGTACTCGCACCCAGATGAAATCACCATCCCGACGCACATTGGTATAGAAATCGCCGGTCTGACTATCGTGAAACTCAATCATCGGCATATGCGCGAATGCTTCGTGGAACTGCACCCGCGCAGCCTTGGTGTGCAGATAGACCACATGAAACGGGTCCCACGCGTTCTCCATCACCTGTAGCCAGTTGCAGGGTGACTTGATGAGATACGGTACCAGTTCATCACCTTCATCATCGAAGGTATCCATAACCGGGAAAGGCGGGGTCTTATCTGCCGGACCCATATAAGCAAATGCCAACCCTTTGTATTCGATGATCGGGTACGCCCCAAGACAGGCCTTTTTCTTTACCTGAGACGCAGGGGGTTCGCATGGTGTTTCCAGAACTGTCCCATCCAAGCCATACTTCCAGCCATGGTAAGAGCAGCGAATGCCGCCTTCTTCCACGATGCCGAATTCCAGGCTCATGTTTCGGTGGCAGCAATGCAGATGGGTGCATCCCAGCCTGCCATTTTTCTTTTCGCGAAACAGGATCAAATCCTCGCCCAGAATTCGGAGGCGATAAGGAAGATCACTAATTTGATCAGTCATGGCGACGGGCATCCAAAACCGGCGCAGATACTCGCCGCAGGGTGTTCCCGGACCAACCTCGGTCAATTCCGGGTCGTAGTTTTCTGACCAGACACCTTGCTGATCGTGACCGCGAAAATTCCCTTTTGGAACCGTGAATGGGCTGTTGTCAGATGGGGTGTTCATTTTTGGCCTTCCAGTCGTCGTGGCTTACGCACTCAGCGATTGG
Source organism: Ruegeria sp. YTSA064 (assembly GCF_059610325.1). Lineage (NCBI taxonomy): Bacteria > Pseudomonadati > Pseudomonadota > Alphaproteobacteria > Rhodobacterales > Roseobacteraceae > Ruegeria > Ruegeria sp. YTSA064. The sequence goes on along the minus strand of NZ_JBXWNK010000006.1, from coordinate 197,648 downwards.
CTTCCGCATGTCTCGAGCTTCCACTCGGGAATGACCTGCCGATGTCTCATGCCGGATATGGCTGGACGCTGCAGTGCGCGGATGCTCTGCAAATCTAGCGCTCTCTAATACATTATATTTTTTTATTGATAGTGCCATCCATATGTCAATTAGTTATTTCTTCGCAATTCTGCGTCCTGCCAATTTTTCGGCCAACACAATTAAAGGAACGGGTTGGATACAGGCGTGGTTCCGGTCCAGATTGACTTGACCTGCAGGAAATCGGTGATTGCGCCCGGTCCCAGTTCCCGCCCATATCCCGACAGTTTGACGCCACCAATCGGGCTACCTGGGTCCACGCTGCGGTAGTGGTTGATGTAAACGGTGCCCGCACATATCGCTTCGGCAACTCGGGCGGCTTTCGCTGCATCCGTGGTCCAAACCCCGGCGGACAGTCCATAGTCGCTGTCATTAGCGAGTGCGATGGCTTCGTCCTCGGATTCAAAGGTGGCGATTGAAAGTACAGGGCCGAAAACCTCTTCTCGCCAGATCTGCATGTCCGGAGAGACCTGATCAAAGATCGTTGGCCCGACATAGTAGCCGCCAATCCCTTTCACTGTTTGGGTGCCATCCAGCAGGCAATTGGCGCCGTCTGCCTTTGCTTGCTCGATCATCGCAGTTACCTTTCTCAGATGCGGCTCATTGGCGAGCGGTGCAATCTGAGTGTTCGGGTCAAATGGGTCCCCTGGTTTCAGTGAACGGGATCGTTCCAGCAGTCGCGAGATCATTGCGTCTTTGATCCGGGCTTCGACAATTAGCCTAGAACCTGCGACACAAGTCTGGCCATTTGACAGGAAAATGCCTGACATCACCCCGTTGATCGCCGAATCCAGATCACAATCGGCGAACACAACCTGAGGCGACTTGCCGCCCAGTTCGAGCGTTGTGGGCACGACTTGACCCGCGGCAGCCTGAGCGACCTTGCGGCCACCGATATCTGAGCCGGTGAAACTTACTTTGCGTGTCAACGGATGCCGAACAAGTGCCTCGCCAACTTCGTGGCCCCATCCCGTCACCACGTTCAACACACCCGGTGGAAGACCCGCCTCGCAAACAAGTCGAGTGAATTCCAGGGTTGAGGCTGACGCCATTTCCGACGGTTTAACCACAACCGTGTTTCCTGCGGCCAGAGCCGGAGCCAGCTTCCATGCCAGGATCATCAGGGGTGAGTTCCATGGTGTAATTGCGACCACCACACCGTAGGGCGACCAGTGTCCTTCGCTTGTGACCCCAGGCGTGGAATTGCTCTGTGGAACAGGGGCTAGTTTGCGCGCTTCGGCAGCAAAATGGCGATACCAGCAATGCAATCCAGAAAGCTGACCACGTACCTCGGCAATTCGCTTGCCATTATCCAGAATCTCCGGTTCAACAAGTTCTTCCCAACGCTCCTCAAGCATATCAGCCATAGCCTCAAGCATGTCGGCGCGCCCTGGAGGATCAAGCTGGGCCCACGGCCCTGCGCGAAAGGCGAGGTCCGCATCTCGTATCGCTACATCTGCCTCGGATGTGTCGCACTTGGCGATATGGCTCCAGACCAGTCCGGTCGCAGGGTTGATACTGGGTATGGTGTCCCCTTGCCAATCTATGAACTTGCCTGAAATGAATGGAGTGTAGGATCGCATTCAGTCTCCTTTCGATGCGTTCTGAGCTACCAGCGCCAGCAGGTCGCCCCGACACACCATCCCGCGATTGCCATGCGCGAGCACAAATCCGCTGTTGGGAAAATTTAGTTTCAGAGCGGGTCGGCCAGGATTATCGGGAAAACGCAGATGCCCCGCCAAATCACCCGCCTGAACCTCTTGCCCAGCACAGACATATCGGTCGAATAAGCCATTTTCGGGGGCATAGAGTGAGTCATGCGGGGATGCGATCTCAACCTGCCGCGGGGGTGTTCCAATACCAGAGCTGCCTTCTAGAAGCCCGAGTTCGGTTAGGCAGCGCATCAAACCTGTTTCTGCGGCATCTACAATTTCGGGTGTGATATTGCCGCCACCGCCTAGCTCGGTTGCGATCATAGGAACACCTGCGCGCTCGGCTGCTGCGTTGACTGAACGATTGTCATTATGTGCGCCCAATACCCAGATCTGCGGCAATCCGAATGCGTTGGCCAGATCAAGGTTCGCTTTGGTCAGCTTGGGGTCAGCACAGCGCGACGCCAGTGCGCAAGGTGCAAAGACCGATGCCTTGCCGCCGGAATGCAGATCAATCACTGCATCAACACGTGGCATTAATACTGTTTCCACATAGTGCGCCAACATCGCCGTCGGCCCGCCGTCGGGGTCACCGGGAAAGGCGCGGTTAAGATTCTGCCCGTCCAGCGGAGATACGCGAGAGGAGCTGGCGACTGCCGGAGCGTTCAGGGCTGGTATCATGATGATCTGCCCGGCAATCTGTGAGGGGTCTAAACGCTCGGCTAGCCGCAATATTGCAGCGGGGCCTTCGAATTCATCACCATGAGTTCCACCTAGCAGCAGAACCGTCGGGCCGTCAGATCCGCGAAGACTGACGATCGCAATGGGGTGATATCCCAGTGGCACGGTGTTGTCTGACCACTTCAGCATTAAATCCCCGGTCTGTTTGCCCGGAGAATCCAGATTGATGGTTGCATGCACTCTGCTGGGTTGCGTTTGTTTCGCCTCTGCCATGGCAGGTCCTTTGTTCAATATGCTCCCCATATACCATAATATTTTTGCAAGTGAATTGGCATACAAATAAAAATGTGTGATATATTGAGTTGAGCAGCGTGATTGATCCGTTTCGAGGAAGCAATATGACCATAGTTCTGGCAAAATCTGGAATCGAAAACATCAAGCCACATATGGTGGGTGCGCCGATAGAAGCCGGGCAACCTGCGACCGTGCTGTTGAATTCTAACGAAAGTGTTTTTGGACCCAGTCCCAATGCGCGTGCGGCGGCGCGCGCCGCCATGAGCGATATTGAGCGCTACCTAGAGAACCCTGACCGTGTTCTTGCGCCTGCTATCGCGCGGCATTTCGATCTGGACAAAACATGGATAACAACGGGACAAGGTTCGGATGATTTGCTGGCCCGATTGGCCAGAGCCTATTTGGGGCCGGGCACCGAGCTGATCCGAAGCGCAAACGGATATCTAAAAGTTCCAAACTACGTTTATGCAAATGATGCCGATGTAATTTCAGTCGCTGATGACGGCCTCAAGCCCTCGGTTGATCGAATGATTGATGCCCTGACAAATCGAACGCGAATTGTATATCTTGCGAACCCGGAAAACCCCGCTGGAACCTACTTGAATGGATCTGAAGTGAGGCGGCTACACGCTGCGTTGCCCAAGGACGTGTTGCTGGTAATTGATGCGGCATACGAAGAATATGTCGACGCCGAAGACTATGAACCAGCGCACAAGCTGGTGGAAGAGGCCAGCAACGTCGTTATGTGCCGAACATTTTCTAAGATCTACGGCTTGGCCGGAGCGCGGGTAGGATGGGTGTTTGGCCCTCCGGATATCCTGGATAGTATTCGTCGTATCGCCTTGACCTTTCCCGTTGCTTCACCTTCGGCGGTTGCTGCGATTGCAGCGCTTGAAGATCGGGCGCACACACGCTTCGTGTTTGATGCCAATCAGCGTGGGCGCCGGTGGCTTTCGTCGGAAATGCAATCGCTGGGTTTGACGATAGTGCCAAGTCAGACCAATTTTCTTTTGGTCCATTTTCCAGATCCGGTGAAATCTGCCGAAGGGGCCGACCTCTTCTTGCGCCGGAATGGTATCGCAGTACGGCGTTTGGCATCGGCTGCCTACAAGGATTATATTCGCATAACCATTGGGCGGCCCCATGAACTGCAAGCTGTGCGAGATGGTATTGCTGAATTTTTGAATGGGGCGGGCTAATGGGCGGATCACTTCAATCTGCCGCAAGTGCTCGGGATATTGCCTTTCCGTCGGGCGCTGGCATCATCGCCTGCATAAAGCAATCGCATATTCGGGAAATTGTTGCCCTGCCGGATATCGTCACAAGTGACGGTTTACTTTGGCCGATTTCGAAAGATCCCGATTTTCGCCTGACCCGCATCTGTAAAGAAGATGAGGGAGTTAGCATCTGTGGGGCGATGTCCTACAATGGCACTCGGGCGTTATTGATGATGCAGCAAACCGGTTTGATGGATTCTCTGAACGCCATTCGGGCAATTGGCATGGACTATGAGTTGCCTATCGTGATGATGGTCGGCTTGCAGGGAAAAGAGCCCGATGTGCAACCCGACCAATCAGCTTCATACGGGGTGCGGATTATCCAACCGGTGCTGGATGCGATGGAAATTTCTCACTCGCTGATCGAAGAGCCTGAAGATATTGATCATATTCCGCAAGCCGTCGATGCGGCGTACAACGCGTCGTGCCCTCATGTATTCCTGATTGGACGGAGCCCGGAGACAACATGATCATTGACCGTGATGATGCGCTTGCTGCGTTGATACCCTATGTGAATGAACAGGATATCGTTGTGGCCGTATATCAAAGCTGCTTTGATTGGCTGCAACTCAATCCTCGTGACCTGAACTATGTAGCGGTCGGAGCAATGGGTCAGGCCAGTTCACACGGTTTAGGTTTGGCGTTGGCAAATCCGGACAGGCGCGTGATTGTTTTGGATGGGGATGGCAGCCTGTTGATGAATCTGGGTTCTCTGGTCACGATAGCAAACTCAGGCGTAACCAATTTGTATCACTTCGTGGCGGCCAACCGGGTGTATGAGGTGAATGGTGCGCATCCGCTGCCCGGCGCTGATCGGGTAGATTTCGTTGGGTTTGCGCGTTCAGCCGGATATGCCGGGTCGCAGGGTTTTCGCGAGCTGAAACTGTTTGCAGACGCGTTACCATATATTCTGAATACGCCGGGCCCTCAGTTTGTTTCGATGGAGATTCAGCCGGGCAAATCCTACCCACGCGACTATGACTATATTCACAGTGCAAAGGCGCGACAAAGCTTTCGAGATGCGCTCAATCGGTGCTAAGCGTGTCCTTCGCTATTTCGAGAAAGATATTTGCAACAGCGGATAGTGGTCTGTTGTTGGACCAGAAAAGCACTGTTTGAAAATTTAGCGGTGCAGCAAACGGCAGCACAGCGCATCCTGGAACGGTTTCGGAACGGCCTTTGGACATTCCGACAATCGACACTCCAAGCCCTCGCGCGACAAGACGACAGACGCCATCCGTAGTTCGAGTTTCATATTTTAGGCTACGCGAAATCGATTTGGCATCGAAAAAGCGGTCGACCTCGAACCGGAAGCGGGATGAACCCATGTAGGATATAAAACTCTCATCCGCCAAATCTCGCGCGTGAATGACGGATTTGTCTTCTAGCCGGTGGCCCTTGGGCAAGACGCAGTATACATCGTCATCCGACAGCATCAGGCTGTTAAAAGATGGGTTAGACGGGACGCTGGACGTAATCCCAAAATCAAAACTCTGCGATACCAGCCATTCCACTGAATCGTCATTGGCCTCAAATTCCAACCGCGCCATAGCCTCGGGGCAGGCCAATGCGAATGAGCTGATCAGATCAGGGGCCAGTTGCGTCGCGAAGGCTGGGGTAGTTACCAGGCTTAGTCGCGCGTGTCCAAAACTGCCGATCGCTGTTGCCGCCTGCTTGATATGTTCCATACCGCTGACGGCTTGGCGCACCTCCTGTACAAGCAGCCGCGCTTCGTCTGTAGGAATCAGGACCCTTCCTGAGCGTTGAAACAGAGCAAATCCGACTTCAGCCTCAAGATCGGCGATTAACCGACTAACTGCAGGTTGCGAAATGCCCAGCATTGTCGCGGCTTCTGTTACAGATCCGGTAGATACCACGGATCGAAATGCATCGACCTGTCGAAAGGTAATTTTCATTCTCTAGGTCTTTTCACTCCCGGGTCACTTAGGCAAGGGTTCAGGCACGGTGACGCCAGCAGATGGTCATTACTGTGGCCGGGTTGAAACGGTAATGAACTCGATCTCGTCCGATAGGATTTCGTGTACTCCGTGTGGTAGTTTGGCGTCAAAGCTAAGCGTGTCGCCCGTCGCCATCAGAAATTCTTCGGCACCGCACAGATACCGGGCACGCCCTTCGATCATATAAATGAATACGTGTCCCTCGTGTTGGTATTTGGGCAAGGTGTTTTGGTCTTGCTTAGAAATACGGATGCGTGCGGATTGAAAGGACCCGCCCGGCCCGCTGTGCTTACCCAGTGTCAGGTAGTCATGTGCGTGGTCATGCGTAATCCGCCGCGACGGCAACCCTGTGCCTGCGGGAACATGGTGAACGTCTGCCGTGTGCTCGGAATGGCTGAACAACGCCATCAGAGATACTGACAAGGCATCGGCCAAAGCCTGCAATGTGCCAAGAGAAGGCGAAACGTGGCCGTTCTCGATTCTGCTGATCATCGCCGTCGACAGGTTTGCCTGAGTTGCCAGTTCTGTGACGGTCAGGTTTCGCTCTTGCCGCAGTCTTTGCAGAGTGCGACCGATCTCCAGTTCAGTCTCTGATTTTTTGTCCTGCATCAGGTCACGTTGATCCCAAATATATGCATAAAGCAATTTGTGACCTGATTTTCAGGCGTGTAAAGTATGATCTACTCAAAAATTGAGCTGACTTTGATGAACTAGCTGGACCTGTGTGATCAGGGGCTGTTCTTCCCAGATTCATTTACGTAGTTAGAAAACGAATGGGTTTGTTATTTCCCTTTCCAGACCGGGTCGCGCTTCTCAGCGAAGGCCCTTGCGCCTTCAAGCTGATCTTCACTGGAGTAAAGTACATCTACCGTACGCAACTGCCGTTTGGTGATGCGGTTCATCGCATCCTGAAACTTGCTGTCTTCGGCTTCGCGCACAACTTCTTTGATCGCTGCATAGACAAGTGGTGGACCCGAGGCGAGCAGGCGCGCAAGCTCCCAAGCGCGATCCATGAGCTGATCGGAAGGCAAGATCTCATTGACCAATCCCCAGCGGTGTCCTTCTTCGGCATCGAACCAGCGACCGGTAAGTAGCAATTCCATTGCGATGTGATAGGGGATGCGTTTAGGCAGTTTGACGCTGGCGGCATCCGCGACGGTGCCAGACCTGATTTCAGGCAAGGCAAAGGTAGCGTGATCTGCGGCCAGAATCATGTCGGCTGAAATCGCAAGTTCCAACCCACCCCCGCAGGCAATTCCATTGACGGCGGCGATGACTGGCTTGTTGAGGTCGCGCAGTTCCTGAAGCCCCCCGAAACCACCCACACCATAATCCCCATCCACCGCGTCGCCGTCGGCGGCGGCTTTCAGGTCCCAGCCGGGGCAAAAAAACTTTTCGCCAGCACCGGTCAGAATGGCGACGCGCAATTCGGGGTCATCGCGAAACTCAGCAAAGACCTGCCCCATGACGCGGCTGGTGGCCAGATCGATAGCGTTGGCCTTAGGGCGGTCCAGAGTAACCTCAAGGATTGCGCCCTCGCGGCGGGTCTTGATCGGGTCCATATCTCAGGCCTTTCTGACTAGGGCATCCACTGCAACCGCGCGGGTCGGCGTGCAAAGAAGCGGGTTGATTTCGACCTCGCCGAGCGTATCGGCATTGTGCACGACATAGCTCTGAACGGCCAAAACAGCAGCAATGATCTCATCCATATCAGCCGCTGGTTGGCCGCGATAGCCGGCCAGAAGCGGGGCGATCTTTAGCGCGTCGAGCGCGCCACGAATATCATCGGGCGTCGTCGGTATCAGCAGCGAAGCGGTATCACGCAAGATTTCGGTCATGACACCACCCGCGCCGAGGGTCAGAACAAACCCATGGGCGGGGTCGCGCACGACGCCGACCAGCAGTTCGGCCACGGTTCCCGAGATCATCTCTTCTATCAGGATCTCGTCGGTTCCGATTTCTGCGGCAACTTTCGGCACGTCAGAGGCCTGAACTCCCAGTCTCACGGCGGCGTGTTCGGACTTATGGGCAAGTCCGACGCCCTTGACGGCGAAAGGTGCGGTCATCTCGTGCGTCGCGCATTGGGCTTCTTCTGCACTCCGAACCGAACGGTTCTGGGGCACACGCAGGCCATGTCCTGTAAGTGCCTGCTTGGCGTCCGCTTCGGTCAAAGTTCGTTTGGCTTCCAGATCGCCTGGCAAGCAGATTGGTTCGTGCGAAGGCGCACAGATCTGCCCCGCAGCCCGAGTAGCTGCGAGAGTTTCACTTAAACCCATGAACGGAACCACTCCACCCGCCATCAAGGTTTGCGCGACATCCTCTGGCAGCAACTCGGGCAAGGTCGCCGCCACAGCAAATCGTGCTCCGGTTTCTTCCCGCACCTTGAGTGCCGCGTTCGTTGCGCAAGCCCAATCCGTCAAGTCGGTGGTTGGATAGTCGACGATCGAGATGGTCAGATCGATATCGTCCCCGGTCATCCCGGCCCAGGCGCTCGCCATTGCTGCTTCGTCGCGCCAGACATACGTGTGATAGTCGAGCGGATTGTTCAGCGCGACCATCGGACCAAGCGCATCGCGCAATCGGGTTTCTTTGTCTTCGCTCAGTTTGGGAAAGCCGAGGCCTGTGCCAACTGCCATATCCGCAATCAGGCTTGCCTCGCCTCCGGAACAGCTGATCGATGCAATGTTGGCTCCTGTTAACGGTCCGTAGCAGTGCAGCAATTTCAGCGTTTCTAGAAACTCTGGGAGAGATTTTAGTCGCGGTATGCCAAGACGGTTCAGCAAAGCCTGCGCACCCACGTCGCTGCCTGCCAGTGAAGCGGTATGTGACACAGTCGCTGCCTGCGCCTGTTCAGACGCACCAACCTTCAGCGCGATCAGGGGAACGCTTTTCTCAAAAGCTTTGGCGGCAAAGGCTTCCCATTCGCGGACATCCTTGAAGCCTTCGACATGCAGACCTACTGCAGTGACCCGCGGGTCATCGATCAGCGCTGCAGCGATCTCTGCCTGGCTGGTTTGTGCCATGTTTCCACAGGTCACCATATAGGCAATGGGCAAGGCACGGCGCTGCATGGTCAGGTTGATCGAGATGTTTGAGCTTTGGGTCAGAATGGCGACGCCGCGCTCAACTGGAAATGCTCCATGTTGGTCAGGCCATAACAGCGCCCCGTCCAACGCGTTGATAAAGCCATAACAGTTTGGCCCCAGAATGGGCATGGAACCTGCCGCTTTGATCAACTCTGATTGCAAGTCTCCACCCGTATCATCCTCGGCCACAGCTTCCGAGAATCCGGATGCAAAGCAAACTGCACCACCGCTGCCCATTTCGGACAAGATCTGTACCGCCTCAATCGTGGCGTGTCGATTGATGCCAACAAAGGCGGCATCCGGGGCGGAGGGCAGGTCCTCAAGCCGCGCGTAGGCTTTGTGCCCCGCGAGTTCAGCCGCCTTGGGGTGGATGGGCCAAATGTCCCCGGCATACCCCATTAGTTGGGATTGCTGGATAACCTGCTGGCACCACGCACCACCTCCGATGACCGCTATGGATTTCGGACGCAGAAGGCGAGAGATATCCTTGCTCATCTACGCCTCAGGCACCCAGAGGCCGCAGCAGATCACGGCTGATGATGTGGCGTTGAATTTCGCTTGTGCCGTCCCAGATTCGTTCGACACGCGCATCCCTCCAGAACCGTTCGATTGGGAAATCGTCCATCAGCCCCATCCCGCCATAGATCTGCAGCGTGGTATCCGTTACCCGCGCCAGCATCTCCGAGGCGTACATTTTGGCCGACGCAATCTCGCGGTTTGAAGGCAAGTCCTGATCCAGTCGCCATGCGGCCGAGAGTGTCAGCCAATCGGCGGCGTCGATCTCGGTGATCATGTCGGCGATCTGGAAGCTAACACCCTGAAACTTGCCGATTGGTTGGCCAAACTGCTTGCGTTCAGCGGCGTAATTCAGCGCGTAATCAAAACAGCGCCGCGCCCTCCCGACTGAAAAAGCAGCGACCGTCAGGCGCGTCGCGTAAAGCCATTCGTTCATCACGGCGAAACCGCCATCAACCTCACCTAAAACCTGTGCGTCTGGCAGGCGGCAATTGTCAAAGTACAGGATATAATTCTTGTAGCCTTTGTGGCTTACCGAATTGTACCCCTCGCGCACCTCAAAACCCGGCGTACCCCGATCCACAAGGAATGTGGTGATACGCTTTTTTGGGCCTTTCGGGGTTTCATCCACACCTGTTGCGATGAACACGATGAAGAAATCAGCGTGTTCTGCGCCTGATATGAAGTGTTTCGAACCGTTTACGACCCAGTCGCCGCCATCGCGAACCGCCTGGCATTTCATGCCTCGGACATCCGAACCTGCATCGGGTTCGGTCATCGCCAGCGCGTCCATTTTTTCACCGCGTACAGCGGGCAACAGATAGCGTTCACGCTGCTCGTCATTACACGCCATCAGAATGTTCTGCGGGCGACCGAAGAAATGGGTCAATGCCATGGACCCGCGACCCAGTTCGCGCTCAACCAGAGTGAAGTCGAGATGCGACAGACCTGCACCGCCCACTTCTTCAGGGAAGTTGCAGGCATAAAATCCCAGATCGATGCACTTCTGCTTGATCTGTTCGCCCAATTCGGGCTGGACTTGGCCGGTCCGTTCGACCTCGGCCTCATGCGGATAGATCTCATTCTCGACAAAACTGCGCACGGTCGAGACGATCATGTCCTGTTCTTCGGATAAGCCAAATTGCATAACGCGGTTCCCCTGATGCCTGATTGGGAATGAAACGGCATTGTCTGGGCCTATGACATGCACTAATCGTAGTTTATCATGCAGAGTTAGAAAAAATTGACTCAGACCTACAACTTTTTGCTGTTCGATGGTTTCTCGAACCTGTGCCTTGCCAACATGGTTGAGCCGCTGCGCGCCGCGAACACTTTGGCGGGGCAGAATCTCTATGCCTGGCAATTCTATTCGCCTGACGGTGCACCTGTGGAAAGTTCCAGTGGGTTGCAGGTGGCACCTCACGGTGCCATCGGGGCTGCAGTGGGCGATGCTCTGATCGTCATGCCGTCATATGGATATCTGGAGCATTCCGTTTCCGAAACGTTGCGCGCTTTGCACCGTGCGTCAAGTCGACATTCTCGGCTGGCTGGCTTGGATACCGGAAGTTGGCTGCTTGCAGATGCAGGTCTGTTGAACGGGTATCGCGCAACCATTCACTGGGATGAATTATCGAGGTTCGAAGAGGCATTTCCAGACGTTGATGCCCTGCAAGAGCGCTTTGTGATCGACCGCAACCGGATCACCTGTTCCGGCGCTATGGCGGCTTATGATCTGGCCACGGCGCTGATCCTTGCGGACCATGGACCGTTGCTGTCGATGGAGGTCGCGCATCTTCTGATGAACCGCGGTGAACCAAGCACTGCTTCGCCACAGATGAAATCCGAAGACAGGCTTGTGAATAGGGTGCTGGGCGTCATGCAGGGCACATTGGATGCGCCGGTATTGATAAAGGATATCGCCAGGCAACTCGGGTGTTCTCAGAAGAAGATTGAAACCCGGGTTTTGGCCGAGCTGGGCGTAACACCGCAGGCGCTCTATCGTCGCCTGCGTCTGAATCTGGCGCGCAAACTTGCGGTCGAGACCCAACAATCCGTGGCCGAAATCGCCAGCCGCTGCGGGTATGAAAACCCCAGTGCCATGACGCGTGCGTTCCGGGCTCAATTCGGGCAGACACCGACTGCCTATCGGAACGGCGGGTAGCTTCCGGATCAGCTACGCACGCGTGAGAGGTCTGGGTCATAGGGGGAAGGTGCAATCACTTCGGCACCGATCAATTCTCCGCACAGGTCAAGCTGCATTCGGCTGCCGGGTTCAGAAAATTCTGGATTCAAAAAGCCGTAAGCAAGGTTTAACCCTGTTCGGTGGCCCCAGTCACCTGACGTGATGGTACCAACAACCACGCCGTCCAACATCAGCGAGGCTCCACCATGGGCAGGTGCTTTGGTTGTATCGATTTTCAGGCTTACCAGTTTCTTCTGCGGACCGCTCTCAAGGCGTTTCTGCAACGCGTTTCGGCCAATGAAATCGCCTTTGGTCAGTTTCACAAACCGATCCAAACCGGTCTCAAACGGATCGAACTCTGTGAGCAGATCGGCTTTCCAGTGCAAGAACCCTTTCTCCATCCGCATGGACTCGATGGCGCGGGCTCCAAAGAGTTTCATGCCATGTGTCTCGCCTGCTTTTCGAAGCGACAGATAGGCCGCATAAAGCGAGGCGTTTGGGACATGTATCTCGTAGGCCAGTTCCCCTGAGAAGCTGATATTCAACACAGTTGCCGGCGCGATCCCGACAAAGCACTCGCGAACAGACAGCCAGGGGAAGGCGTCTCGTGACCAATCTCCTCGTGCACAAGCGGACAATACGTCGCGCGATTTGGGTCCGGCTAGCACCAGAATGGTCTGATCATTGGTGAGCGAGCGAATTTGCACGTCTTCGCCATCATGCAGATGCGCCTGCAGCCAATCCATATCGTGATATTCGCCGGCGGCGGCGGACCCGTACCAGACCCGCGCCGGGCCGCGATCGCTGGCGGGCAGGTTGGCGATTGTGGCCTCGGCTTTGATCATCCCGTTGTGATTCAGCAGATAGCCAAGGCCGACCCGCCTGTCGCGTTTCGTCACCGCGCCGCACATCATCCGATCCAGAAACTCATGCCGATCGGTTCCGGTGATTTCCAGACGGTTGAAGCCGTTAACTTCGGTCAGTCCGACATTTTCCTGAAGGTTTTTGGTTTCCCTTGCGACGACGTCAAAGGTCTCATCAAAACTGAAACTCAGCGTTGGGTGAAAGTCAGACCCCGGCTTGATGTAGTCGACCCGCTCCCAGCCGTTGACCACTGTAAATTCGGCCCCTTCTGCTGCGAAGATTGGGGTCAGCGGTGTGGTTTTGGCAGGGCGGCCAGCAGGCCGGTGTTCGTGAGGAAAATGAAAGCGGAATTCATTTTGGTAGTCCTCGATTGCTTTCAGCGCGGTCAGCTCCACATTGGTGTGGCCGGTAAACCGGCGCGGATCAAGGCACCACGTGTCATAGCAGGCTTCGCCATGAACGATCTGTTGGGCCAGCAGCCGGCCATGGCCACCCCCTTCGCCCAGGCCTGCGCGCAGGCCGATGATGCAGAAAGCGTTGCGCTTGCCGGGGATCGGCCCGACCAAAGGTGCACCGTCAATCGTGTAGGTGATCGGACCATTCACGACGGTGTGGATACCAACCTCCATCAGTGCGGGCATGCGTGCGAAAGCGCCCTCCAGCACATCCGTCACGCGGTCCAGATCGTCAGGGCACAGCGCGTTAACAAAATTCGGATCAATCCCATTCATGCCCCAGGTTTTGCAATCCTGCTCATAGAAGCCGACCAGCAAACCGTTCTTTTCCTGACGGCAATAATAGTCACTGATCGGACAGCGTAGCAGGGGCATGCGATGACCTGCGTCGCGGATCGCTGCGATCTCTTCTGTCAGGAAATACTGATGCTCCATCGAGGCAACGGGGTGGTGTACACCCATCATCGCGCCCACTTCGTTGACCCGATAGCCGCAAGCGTTAACCACTATATCGCAATCAATATCGCCGTGTTCGGTGTGCACCGTCCACGTATCGTCCTTGTGCTGCGTCAGCCCGGTGACCGGAGTATTGCGATAAATCTCGGCCCCGGCTTTGCGCGCACGGCGTGCCAGAGCTTGGCACAGCTGTGCCGGATCGATGTCGCCATCAAGCGGATCCCACAGCCCACCCAATAGGTTATCAGTCGAGATCAGCGGGTGGCGGCGGGCGCATTCTTCGGCATCTATGACCTCAAAATGCACATCCATGCCGCGCGCCATGGAAGCAAAGTGGCGATACCCCTGCATCTGCTCCGGCGTGTTGGCTAGCCTGATACCGCCATCGCCATGATGGTAGTTGATCGGGTAGTCTGGATCCTCGGCCAGTTCCTTGTACAGATTGATCGAGTGCGTTTTCAGTCCAACCATAGTCTGATTCATGCCAAAATTTGTCACCTGCGCAGCCGAATGCCAGGTTGTGCCGCTGGTTAGTTCGTTGCGTTCTACCAGTACTACGTCAGTCCAACCCTCTTGGGTCAAATGATACAGTGTCGAACACCCAGCGATACCGCCGCCAATGACAACAACCTTGGTACGCGATTTCATGGCATCACCCTCCGGCTCGTTTTTTTTGGGATTAGCGCGATCTGCGGTGTGGATCACAAGCGCTGCGACCTTTTTGATCACAAAATCGGAAATAATAAAGCAAAATATCGCAATAAACTGCATGTGATCAACATAAGTGACCAGCATTATGTTGAATCTCTCAACCTCATGCACCCCGAGGATCACATGGGCTTTTTCACTAACGATATGGTGCAGAGCATGAAGCGCATTTCCACCGCCAAGGGGCGAGATCGCCTCTTTCGTTCGCTCGCAGACCGGGGCGATCCATGGCATGGGCAGAGAACGGAACATTAAAGGCCCGAATGCGGGCACCCAGGGGCGTAAGAGATTTGCAGGCCATTCTCACCGCTTGCCTATCCGCCGATCAGGATGGGCATATCCGTGAACAAACTAATATCTCTGAAGAGCTTGGGTCGGTTTTATTCAATCAATTTGAAACTGTCTGCCAGCCAAGGGATCTCCGCGCACAGCGGGGCGATGATACGGTTGCTGATCAGTGATCGTGTTTTGTCCTCCACCAATTCAACAACGGATCTGGAGCAATCTGGCGTCGTGACCAGCGCCAGAGTGCGCGCAAAGCTTTTACCTGGAAACGGGTGCATACGCAGGTCGGCTTGAAACCGTTTCGCCCGCGAATACAGCAGTGGGGTTGTAATGGTCCAACCAGCACCGGCTGACACCATCGACATCAGCGTCTGGTTATTGCTGCATTCAAATCTGTGAGAGGCTGATATCCCTATCCGCCGTAGTTGAGCTTCTATCTGACGCGCGATGTAAAGGTTGCTGGAAAATCTCAGGAACGGAAGTTTAGTGCGGCCTTTGACAATATCGCTCAAAGGCGCCTCGTTGGCCTTGGGCAATATGATGACAAATGGATCACTTAGAAGCGAACGATCTTGCAGGTCACGTAATCTTTCGCTGGGTGTGGTGGATATTCCCAGGTCCAACTGTCGATCGCGCAACATCTCGATAATCGAATGGCTGGAATCTGTGTGATACATGAAATTGCAGGCAGGCATGCTCGATGACAGGTAAACGGCCAGTTCCGGTATAATGTCGCTGTCAAAATCTTCGATGGTCCCCAATCGAAGATGGCTGGCTTCGGATACGCTTCCTGCCGACGCCTCAGCCTTTGCTATCCGGATCAACTGTAATGCATCGTCAATGTTTCGTAGAAAAGCCTTTCCTTTTGGGGTCAGAACCATAGGTCTGCGCGAGTGATTGAACAGTTCAACCCCCAGATGGTCTTCGAGATTACGCAGATGGTGCGACACTGTGCTGACAGTAAGACCTGTTTCTTTCGCCGCTGCTTGCAGCGATCCTTTTTGAGCACAAATCTGTAACAGTTCCAACCATTTGAGACTAAGATTTCTCGGAGCAGACTGACGCGGCATTTTAAATCCCATAGATACAGGCATACCTGTGAATAATTAAGCGGCTCATGCGAACATTGATATCAAATTATCGAAATCTGGTACCCGTTTCTCAAATACCAAACGCTGATTTGAAAATCTGCAATGCGACTTGCAATTGATCTGCCCTGCCAAATACATTTGCACTTCGAAGCCAGCCGCTAGATGTCGTATCGCCACCATTGTTTGCCTCGTTTGTGCTTGAATTTCATAGAATTTGGACGTTAAACAAGCCGATGCAGCAGAAAGACCGCACCGCATGGCAATACTAGTATTTCTTACTCAACTGGCCGGAGCCACAATGCTCTTGCTGTTTGCGGTTCGAATGGTCCGAACAGGGATCGAGCGGAGTTACGGCGCCTCGTTCCAGCGTGTGCTGACACGAAACAACAGCATGATGGGTTCCAGCCTGACGGGGATGCTGTTGGCAGTTGTTCTGCAGAGCTCTGCTGCGGTGGCGCTGCTGGCCTCAGGGTTCGCGGCGGGCGGATATCTGGCTTTCCCGGCCGGTCTGGCGATTGTCTTGGGGGGTGACCTTGGTTCCGCCCTTGTGATTCAGATACTGTCATTCCGTCTTGACTGGCTCGTACCGCTACTATTGGCCATCGGTGGTTGGTTATTTGTCAAAACCGAACGAAAGCGGCCACGTCAGATCGGTCGAATTCTGATGGGTGTTGCCTTTATTTTGATTTCATTGCGGTTTTTGCGTGAAGCCATGGACCCGATCCGGGACAGCGCGTTCTTGCCCGCAATCGCTGACTATCTCGTACGCGATTATGTGACTGCATTCATTGTCGGAGGTGCGCTGGCCTTTGTCATGCACAGTTCAGTTGCGGCCATTTTGATGTGCGTCACGCTGGTCCAGATAGGTGCATTGCCGTTCTCTGCCGGATTGTCATTGGTGCTAGGCGCAAATTTGGGCAGCGCGCTCATTCCAGTTTGGTTAACGCGTGGGATGGACATACGTGCCCGGCGCATTCCTTACGCAAATCTCGCGCTTCGCGGGGTCTGGGCCGTGCTATGCCTGTTTGCCGCGAACCTGGCTTTGCGCGCTGGGATGATCGGCAGCGATTATCAGGGGCAGATGCTGGTCAATGCGCATTTGGCGTTCAATGCTTCGCTCCTGATCTTGTCTTTACCCTTCTGTGGAATGTTGCAGGCTCCGTTCATGCGGCTGCTACCGGGTGAAAAACCAGTCGTAGAGGCCAACCCGCTCGCTCGGCCCGCAAGCGCCCTTGATCCACAAGTGGCGGGGTCTCCAACCCTGGCGATCTCGGCCCTCAAACGCGAGTTGGTTCGAATGGCTGATCTTGTGCAGCTGATGTTCAGCCCCTTGCTGGGGCTCTATCGAACTGGTGAACCCGAGCAGATCAAGGCAATTCAGGCTATAGATCAGGATGTTAACCAATGTTTGACAGATATCCGGGCATTTGTCGCAGCATTGCCTGCGGACAAGATGGATTCGAAAAACTCTGATGCAGCCCGCGATATGCTGGAATATGCAGTCCGGTTGGAAACAGCAGGCGACGTTGTGGCAAAGCGCCTGACGGTGCTGGCCGGTGAATTGCGGGAAACAGGGAAGCAGTTTTCGCCAGAGGGATGGTCGGAAGTGCAACAGATGCACGAGAAAATACTGGCCAATCTAAAACTGGCGACGAATGTTATTATTTCGGAAGATCTGGAAAGCGCACGGCTTCTAAACTTGGAAAAGACTGAGATCAAGCGTGCCGAACGTGACAGCAGAAAACGTCATTTCCGCCGTTTGCAGAATGGCATGGCTGAAAGCTTCGAAACCAGCGATGTGCATCTCGAGACTTTGCGGGCGCTTCGAGAATTCAATAGTCATATCGCCGCTATTTCGACGCCGATCCTCTACTCCAGCGGTCAGTTGCTTGAGACACGGTTGATCGAAGAATTGCCCCCCCGTGAGCAAGAGGCTGAAACCTAGCGGGCGAATGAGGGCTGCAACTTTTGCCGTGTTGAAACATCCGTCTGCTAAGCTCGTATGACGAGGCGTTTACTATTCAGCCGGAGCGGGGATTGTTCGGAAATCATCTTCCAGCCACGGGAACCGCGATTTCATAGGTTCGGTGACATGTTGACGGATCAGCTTTTGCAATACGTTGTGGATCAACCGGGTCGTCGATGACGGATATACATCCGTTGTAAATAACGACACGGTGCGGGCAAAACTTTTGCCGGGGAAAGGCATCGCCCGCGTGTTTTTGTGGAAGCGACGTGCACGATAGTAGCTGGCGGCGGTTGTGATGGTCCAACCACTGCCTCCTGCGACCAGCCCGATAATGGATTGATTGCACTCAAGTTCGAAGCGGTTGGGCAAATTTATCTTGCTGCGCGTAAGCTGCATCTCAATAAGCTTGCCGATGGCGAGATCCCGAGAGTATCGCAGAAACGGCAGGTTGCTATCCGGGTTTGCAAGGTCTTCAACCGGACCGTCGAAGGCCGGTGGAATTATTACGATGAAGGGATCACGAAGAAGAGGAAACTCTTTCAGCCCCTCGACATGGTAGGAAGGTCGAGTTGCGACACCAGCATCCAAACCCTGCGACTGAAGCTTGTCGATGATCTCGTGGCTTTGGCGCGTAAAGTGGCGAAAGCTGCATCGCGGCAGCCGAGCCGAAAGAAGAGTAAACAAATCGGGCGCAACACGGCTGTCGAAATCATCTATCAAACCCAAACGCAAATCTGTTGCATGCTGCCAACTGCCCGAGCGCAGCTCAGCCTCACCACGTTTCAGAGCCATCAGGCCTTCGTGGACATGACGGGAGAACACTGTGCCAGCAGGCGTTAAACCCATCGGTCGGCGGCTGTGATCCACCAGTTCCACGTCCAGAGCCCGTTCAAGGCTGCGCAGATGATTTGAAACCGTGCTGATTGACAAACCGGTTTCAACAGACACCTTTTGGATCGACCCCAATTTCGAGACCAGTTGAAAGATTTCAAGCCATCTGAGGCTAAGTGATTTTTTGGTCACTGCAGGCCCTTCCAAAGAACTATTTATCAAAAGCGAAACAAAGTTACGGTTTTTTCGCAACATGTTTTTTGATTTACGAAATTGAGCCTTACCGACTATGGTTTCTCTTACTGATCCGTAGTCGACCATCGGAAATGGTCGAACTGACGGAACCAGCAGGGAGAAAATAATCGAAATGATCAAAAAATATCTGCTTACAACGGCCTATGCCGGGATTGCCGCTGTAACCGCCTCACAAGCCGCAGCGCTTGATGAAATAACGGTTGCGTACTTTTTGGAATGGCCGATGCCGTTCCAGTATGCGAAGGCAAACGGGACCTATGAAGACGAGATGGGTGTCAAGATCAATTGGGTGTCCTTCGACACGGGCACTGCAATGTCTGCGGCCATGGCTTCAGGCGACGTTCAGATCGCGGTCAGCCAGGGTGTACCGCCTTTTGTCGTAGCCACGTCTGCCGGTCAGGATCTGCAGGCCGTGGATGTCGCGGTAAGCTATTCGGACAATGACAATTGTGTCGTCGCTGAAGCGCTTGAAATCGACAAGACAAATGCAGGTGAGCTGAATGGCAAGAAGGTTGGCGTTCCGATCGGGACCGCCGCGCATTATGGCTTCTTGTCACAGATGGACCATTTTGGCGTCGATCTAAGCTCGCTGGAAATTGTCGATATGGCTCCTGCCGATGGGGCAGCCGCCTTTGCGCAAGGCAACCTGGACATGGTGTGCGGCTGGGGTGGTGCGCTGCGGCGCATGACCGAGCACGGCAATATCTTGCTGACTGGTGCTGAGAAGGAAGAGCTTGGCATTCTTGTTTTCGATGTGACCAGTGCTCCGTCTTCCTTCATCGAAGAAGAACCGGAACTGCTCTCGAAGTTTCTCAAAGTGACCGCAGACGCCAATGCGCAATGGGCCGCTGGGGACAACAAGGATGATATGTTGGCAGTCATCGCCAAGGATGCAGGTATGGATCCAAGCGATGCTGCAGCAACGATCGCTACATTCAGTTTCCCGACAGCCGAAGAGCAATTGTCGGACAAATGGCTAGGTGGTGGTGCCCAAGACTTTATGAAGGGCGTCGCGAACGTCTTTGTATCAGCGGGTAGCATCGATTCCGCGCTGGATTCCTACGAAGGTGCTGTGAATGCAGATCCGCTGAGCTCAGCCTCAAACTGAGATCGGGACGAACATTCGACAACTAAAATAATGCAGATCGCTGGGGACTGGTCCGGTTGCGGGCCGGTCCCCAGATGCAACAGCAGGAAGGAAACAGAATGCCTGAATTGGACATCGTAGACCTGTCCATGCGTTTTGACTTGCCTAACGGTACTTCAGTGCAGGCGCTCCAGGACGTATCGCTTAGTCTGAAAGAAGGTGAACTGGTCTCGGTTCTTGGCCCATCAGGATGCGGCAAGACAACTTTGCTGAACATTGTTGCGGGCTTTCTTGCGCCGACCTCAGGGCGCATTGAGCTGAATGGGCATTTGGTCAAAGGTCCGGATGCGGAACGCGGAATGGTGTTTCAAAAAGGCGCCCTATTCGAGTGGATGAACGTGCGCGAGAATGTGGATTTTGGGCCACGTATGAAGGGCATGCCCAAAGCTGAACGAGACAAGATCTCGGATCATTTGCTTGAGGTGGTCGGCTTACAGGATTTCAAGGAAAAGGCTGTTTACGAATTGTCTGGGGGTATGCAGCAGCGCGTCGCGCTGGCGCGATGCTTGGCAAACGAGCCCGATGTGATCCTGATGGATGAACCGCTTGGTGCTTTGGACGCGTTGACCCGTGAAAAAATGCAGGGCCTGGTTCTGAAGCTATGGAAAGAAACTGGTAAGACAATCATTCTGATCACCCACTCGGTGGAAGAAGCCCTGTTGCTGGGTGAGCGATTGATCGTCATGGCCCCGCGCCCTGGACGAATTCACAAGGAATATAATCTGCCATTTGCCGAGCGTGGTGTGAACGCTGATCTTCGTGACGTGAAAAAGTCCGAGGGCTTTGCGGAAACGCGCGACGAAATCCTTTCGATGATTTGGGAAATGGAAGAGGAAATCATGGGCCGGACGGAGCAAGCATCATGATGGTACTTCTTTTTTATATCGGCCTGTTCGGCGGCGCATTTTTGATCGTACATCTGCTACGCAGGGGTTTGCAAAGCCGTCAGGACTTTACGAGCCTCAAAACTGTGACGTTTGGCGATGAAAGTGCTGTACGCGCAGACCGGGCAGCGTCGATTATCTCGATCCTTGTGATCTTTGTGATTTGGGCCGCGTTTACCGGTTCAAAACTGCTGCCCATCCATGTCCCTGGCCCCTTTGTCGGGGATTTGCAGTTTGCGTACACAGTCGAAGACGCAAACGGCAACACAGATGATGCCACGATCTATGTAAAAGTTCCCCCTTTTGGAGAGGAGGCGGAGAGCTTTGAGGTTGAGCCTGGTGACGGCTTTGCCAAGGATGTCGCCTTTGTCGCGCCCAGCGGTCGTTCCTCGACCATCTTGTTCGACAAAAATGATGAAGTGAAGCGCAAAGATGGCGCGAAGATCATCGCCATCAATGGCACAGCGATTGGTGAGGATGGTTCTGTTAGCGTGGGCGACGGCACAGTATCACTGACCGGAAAAGGCGCGATCAGCTTCACTCCGGCGCAGGGTATGCAGATGAACCCGATCTGGTTGCCGGCACCCGAGACCGTTGTCGCGCGCTTCTTCGAAATCGCCAGCGAAGGCTATCAGAACTTCTCGCTTTGGCAGCATCTTGGTTGGTCGTTGTTGCGGGTTATCGCGGGCTTTGTCGCCGGGGCGCTCATCGGCATTCCGCTCGGATACGCCATGGGATTGTCTGGCTGGTTTCGGGGCTGGTTTGACCCAATCGTCGAGTTCATGCGCCCTGTGCCGCCATTGGCGCTGATCCCGTTGGTCATCATCTGGTTTGGTATCTGGGAGACCGGCAAGATCGTCCTGCTGTTCCTAGCGGCGCTTTGGATCATGACTATTGCTGCACGTGCAGGTGTGTCTGGTGTGAACATCTCAAAAATCCACGCGGCATACTCGCTGGGGGCGTCGAAGTGGCAGATCATGCGCCATGTGATTGTGCCCAACTCGTTGCCCGAGATTTTCACCGGCGCACGCGTCGCCATGGGTGTATGCTGGGGTACTGTTGTGGCGGCCGAACTTGTCGCGGCACAGAAAGGGGCTGGTATGATGATCATCGCGGCCTCTAAATTCCAGCTGACGGATATTGTCATCATGGGCATCGTGCTGATCGGCATCATCGGCTATGGCATCGATATCCTGATGCGCAAGGCTGAAAACTGGCTGGTTCCGTGGAAAGGCCGGAGCTGACCTTCATCACCGAAGTCAGCTTTTGCTGAATTCACAACTAAGCTGCCTCCGAATAAATTTGGGGGCAGCTCTTTATTTGAAGCTGGTCTCTTGCCTCGTGTTGGCTGGCAGTAAAGCACTGATTTGTTTCCATATCTAAAGAAAATCCGATGATAGACAGCGTGAGGATCTAGCTGCGAGCTCTCAGGGGAGCAAAATGTGGCAATCACTTCATGGCGTATTGCGGTATCGGTGTCGGGATATTGGCGGACGCCGATGCAGGGTTTCTGGATGGTCTGTTTTCAAGGTTGAAGAGAGTCTTGACCAATTGGTTAACGGGTGAGGTCGCATCAATCATACTTGGCTGGATCATGTTGGTGCTCTGTCGCTTCAGCCGATCGGGTCCTCAGCGTCGCCAGAGTGCCTGCAGGCCACAATCTCTCTCATCTCGTGTACCTCAAACCTAGAGCCAATACATCCGTAGAGGAATTAAGTTGATCCGCAGATAGCTATCTGCTTGGGCAAGACCTGACCGTGTTGCAGCCAAACTGCCAAATTCACTACGTTTGAAGGGGAATGATATTCACTGAAGGGTGACCTCAAGATGTTTTCCATCACTTCCGGCGTCTGTCCAAAATCAGAGGTCCTGCTCCCAGGGCGGGTTTGCCCCGGCGCGCGATACGGTCACCGCGGCAATTTTTGCCCCAAACTCCAGCGCGTCGCGTAAACTGTTTGACGGCAAGGCGCGCAGGGATGGCTTATCTAATTGACCCGCGTGACTTAGTGCGGCCAGCACGCCCGCATTGAATGTATCTCCGGCACCGACGGTATCGACGACTTTAACCTTCTGAACTGGTACCGAGACCTCAGTTCCATCCGCTAGATAGCCGGATGCACCGTCGCCCCCTTTGGTCACGATCACGACAGCAGGACCTGCTTGTAGCAGCAGTGGGACTTTCTCGGCATGGCTTTCGGGACCGGGGATAATCCAATCAAGATCCTCGTCTGATACCTTAATTATGTCAGTCTTGGCGATCATGTGGTTCAGCCGGGTCCGGTATCGGGTCTGGTCCTTGATGAATCCCGGACGAATGTTCGGGTCCAGCATTACCGCACGCTCTGCGCCATGGCGTTCAAGCAAGGCAGCGTAGGCATCGGCGCAGGGTTCGCAGGCCAAGCTGATCCCACCAAAATACAATGCCGAGATGCCCGGTAGTTTATCGGGCATATCTTCTGGCCTCAGCATTCGCCCAGCAGAATTCTCATCAACAAAACTGTAGGTGGCATGCCCGTCTTTCAACTGCACAAAAGCCAGAGTCGTTGGACGATCCGAGCGAACAGCATGTGTGGTTGTGACGTGGCTGATCTGTAGGGCGGCTATTAGTTGTTCCCCGAACATATCCGTTGACAAACCTGTCAATAGCCCCGTCGGGACACTCAAGCGCCCCAACGCGACCGCAGTATTGAAGATGGCTCCGCCGGAGTGAGGAACAAAACCTTTTGCACCCGAAACCGTTGGTTCTGCGATCATGTCGATCAGAGCTTCTCCGCAGCACAGGATCATCCTGCAGTCCTTCGTTGTTCAGAAAAGGCGTGGTTAGTTTACCGTGCAAGCGCATTCTTACAGAAATTGTTAGCGCCAACAATGCCAAATTCATCTTGTTCCGAAACATACAAGTTCATCGCTTTACGCAAATCATCGAAACGTCCGCCAGCGTTGAATGCACGTAGAAAATCCTGACCGAACAACCAACGGTTCTTTTCAGCCACCCCTCCAACTAGAAACACCCCACCTGTAGGCGTCAGGGCGACGGCAAGGTCTCCCATAAGTGCACCCAGATGTTCGGTAAACATACGAGCGGCTTTTACCGCGCAGGCATCAGAGCCGTCTTGCGCATCCTGAAGAATGTCTTTTGCTGAACGCATGGCGACATTGAGCTGACCTTCAGTCATCCCAATCGCCTGATAAAGCACCGGCAGCCCGGTGCCGCTTAGAAACATCTCGGCTTCGATGGCCAGCGTATCACTGAAGAAACACTCTGGTACGATCTGACGTGCGGCGCTAAAAACCTCGACCTCATCCAGATGGCGCGGCGATAGACCCATATGGCCCCCCTCGCCAGACACAGTGTGAAAATGACCCTCGGAGTAGAGCAGGGCGCCTACGCCCAATCCTGTCCCCGGCCCGACGACCAAGCGCGTCCCTAGAGGCGGTGATGCCTCACCCTGCAGAACTTCGACATCATTCTGGGTAATTTCGGCAACTGACCAAGCGGCTGCTGTGAAATCGTTTATGACATAGGTGTGGTGCGCGCCTGTGGCTTTGGCCAAAGCGTCCTCGGAGAGATCGAGATTGGCGTTGGTCAGACGAATTGTGCCATTCTTAACGGGTCCTGCACCTGCGGCGACAACCGCGCGCGGCTGGGTGCCAATTTCGTCACATAATTCATGAAGCGCCTCCTGCAGATCGCTGACGGTCCCGGTGGGGTGCTTGCGCAGATCAGTCAGTTCCCCCTCAGTCACGACGCCAAGTCTTGTATTGGTGCCACCGATATCGGCAACAAGGTTCCAATGCGCGTGCAGCCCTCCTTTTGGGCGAACCCATGGCGCAGGTTGGCTGCCAACATTCAGGAGTAGCTGAAGCGCATCGGCTGTGCTGCTACTCTCGTATTCAAAGAAAGCCCCTTGAATCAAGCTGCCCTGTTTTAGAGCGATGTGTATCGCATCCAATCCATGGGTCAGGTCTGAAGTATCATTCGAAGCCAGATTGATGAAAACCGGCAATGGCTTTTTGGGTTCAGGAACTATGTTCAGCACGGTGTCAACATCGACGTCCTGACTTACTGTCACGCTGAGCCAGTCAATCGGTTCTGCGATGGTCGCTAAATCATCTGACCAGTTGTCAGGAAAGTAGTCCTTCAATCGATCCAGCAGAACCTCGGCGTACTTCGCGTGCAGAATTGGTTCGAGCAAGACTGGTTCAAGCTCTGCGCCTAGGTTGGTCAAACCATAGCTGCGCATTTCTTGACGAGCAGCGCCTTGAGCAAGCAGTTGATGGTGCAGACTGCGGGCTTCGATGCGTGGGCTGCCTTGGTTTTTTGTCCTCAGGCACGAGGTTGAGACCTTGAATAGGCGATCGCCCATCCGCGCCACGATTGTTTCAGCGAAATCCGAGAAATATGCGGCTATTTCTCGATTGCACCAGCCGCCAATGTCTTCCAGTGCTGGGGGTAACTCTGAATGATCTAGCACCACACATGGCCGGAGGTTCAGAGACAGAATTTGATCGATCCGCTGTTCGCACTGATCCAACGCATCAGTATCAGGTGTGCAACCATCTGGCAGGATATCAATCCAACTGATTGGGATGCGGTACATATCTAACCCTGTGGCCATTTCAGCAGGGGCATTCGCCCCAAATAGGAAGCCATCGGGAAAGTCTGAACGGGTGTAATTCATTGTCGCAACCTGTTGGAGCCATGTCCTGCGTCATGCCCTGTATCAGGTTATGTTAGCGGTATCTATATTAACGTTGATATGAGCCGTGTTTCCTGAACAGGACATCACAACCTTCGATCTGAAGGCCGTTCCACGAAACCGGATGCGCATTGTAATTGATCAATACCTCATGCGACTGCGTCTCGCGCCGTCGTAGTCCCGGTGGCATTGGGTGGAGCACAAGATTGGTGTCCTGAGCAGCCATCGTAATCACCCGATCCCAAAGCGCCTCATCCGGGAATCCGGCCAGATACCAAAGCCCCGCTTCACCGTGCAGGGCAGGGGTGCCATCGGTGAATGTTAGCAGAGTCTTGGCTTCACCCGACAAACGTTCAACCCAATGTTCCGACTTGCCACCCCCGTCGACGGTGCGGACCACGCTGGGTGGTAGCGTTTCGATCAGGTTAACATGAGTATCAAGATAGTTGAGGCCGGGAGGCCCTTCGCGAGGGATTTGAAAGTCTTCCGTGATTGCTCCGCTACGCGGACCCAGAATGGCCAGATCACAACCCTGTATCAGCCGCTGTTCCAGATCGCCCAGCACGGCTACGCCCGGTGCGAGGATCAGGTTGTAGTGCTTTTCGCCGACCATAGACGGAGAAAGAAAGTCCACTGACAATCCGGCGCGTCGCAATGCGCGGTAGGCTGAGAACACCAACTTGAAATAGTTGAACCCGGCACCCTGAGGTTGCGTGGCCCATGCCCAGTCCGACGCATAGTCGAACACAATCGCTACAGGCGCGCGTGCCGGATGGACCTCGCCCAGTGCGGCCAGATCGACGGCTGTTTGGCGCGCCTCGGCCAATCCGGGTGCGTCGTGGCCGTTTGGGGCCAACAGGCCGGCATGCATCTGTTCCTGACCGAACGGTGCTTGTCGCCAGCGGAAATAGCTAACAACTTCGGCCCCGTGTGCGACAGCCTCAAGCGACCACAGGCGCACCATGCCGGGAAGAGGGGCTGGGTTGTATGGGGCCCAATTTACCGGACCCGGCTGTTGCTCCATCACCCACCAGCGGCCATGACCCACAGCGCGGTAGAGGTCGTGGTGAAAGGCCTGCATGTCGGGATCGCCCTGCTGCAGAAACGCGGTTTTGTGCGCCTCATCCGCTTCCAGACGATCCGACAGGAAGCCAATCGGATAGCTGTCCCACGTAGCGATATCGAGATCATCCCCGACATCGAAATGATCGAATTCCAGCACGCGGCCCATATAGTTGTGCAGCAATGGTGCATCCGTCAGCGGGCGCAGCGCGTCGACCTGAGCCTTGTTGAACGCCACCACCTGATCCGAACTGAACCTGCGAAACGCCAGGACATGCGCTGGGTTGGGCTCGGTCACGGTTTGGTTCGGCAATTCGATCTGATCGAAGCTATTATACTCCATCGACCAGAACACATTGCCCCATGCTGTGTTCAGTGCATCGATCGAGCTGTAGCGATCCGCGAGCCAATGGCGAAACGCTTCCAAAGCTGCCTCGCTGTAGCTGATTGTCGTATCGTGACAGCCATATTCGTTGTCGATCTGCCACGCCGCGATATGCGGGTTACGGCCATAACGCTGACCTATAATCTGCGCGATCCGCGTGCATTCGTCGATATAGCCTACGTGACTAAAACAATAGTGTCGGCGCGAGCCGAATTTGCGCGGATCGTCATTGGCGTCCATGGCCAGCATGTCGGGATACTTGTCCAGCATCCAACGTGGCGGAGTTGCCGTTGGTGTGCCCAGCACAATCTTCAAGCCCGCAGCGCCTAGGGTTTCAATCGCGCGATCCAACCAGCCAAACTGTAGATCGCCCGGAGTGGGCTCCATCCGGCTCCAAGCAAATTCTCCGATCCTGACCCAGGTCAGGCCGGTCTCGATCATGCGTGCCGCGTCTTTGGCCCAATTCTCTTCAGGCCAGTGTTCAGGGTAATAGCAGACGCCAAGTTCTGGCTTCATATGATAACTCTGTGCTCCGCTTGACCTTCGCCAGCATTTGCGGCGGCGAAGGTCATGCCGTTTGTTGGTGTTTTTGTCAGTGTGTCGGCTTCAAGCCCTTGTCGGGCGGAGGTGCAAAACAACGTTGTCAGATCGTTGCCACCAAAACTCGGGCACGACGTGTGTTTGGCGTTGAAATGGACTGATTTCAAGAATTGACCGGCTGGCGTATAGGCCGCGACCCGGCTTGCACCCCACTGAGCGATCCAGATATTGCCGGTGCTGTCGACAACAGCCCCATCCGGGTTCAAGCCGTCGCTTTGCAGGTCGAGGAACACGGCGGCTTCGCCTATGGGCCAGCCAGTCTCCGCATCCAGCTCCCAGCGCATGACCTGTTTGGTCAAAGTATCGCTGTAATAGGCACAGGCGCGGTCAGGCGCGAAACAGATCGCGTTCGAAATCGTCACATCCCGAACCAATGGCCTTAGCTCACCTTTCCAATACCGGTAAATCGATCCGGCGCCCGTTTCAGCATTCTTGCCCATGGTGCCAATCCAGAACCCACCCCAAGGATCGGCGCGGCCGTCATTAGATCGAGTCACCGGGTTGTCGGCCTCAATCGGAACAATCAAATCCTTGGCGTGGCTACCCAGCTCAAATCGCCACAGACCTGTCTCTGATGCGATCAGCAGGGTTTCGTTGTCAACCCAACCAGCGGCGGAGACATGTTCTTCAAATTCCCAGACCCGAGCTTGGTTGCCTTCTCTGGACATCAGGCGATTGCTAAGAATGTCAAACCAGAAAAGCTGTTTTCGCTCCGGATGCCACAATGGTCCTTCACCCAATTCGCAGGGGCGATCATCATAAACGTGGCTCATTTTGTTGACTCGTCATAGGCTGCCACGATCTGCCGGGCGTGGTCTGATACTTCAGCAACAGACATGCCTGGCTTGTAAAGCGCTGAGCCAATCCCGAAGCCATCGGCACTGGCCTTGATCCATTGATCAAAATTCTCTGGGCCCGCGCCACCGACGGCATATACCTGCGTGCCAGGTGGTAGTATGGCCCGCATTGCGGCCAAGCCTGAGGGGCCGGCCATAGACCCGGGGAACAATTTCAACCCGGTTGCCCCAGCTTGTAGGGCGGCGAAAGCTTCGGTCGGGGTGAAAATGCCCGGCCAGCTTTGCAATTCAAGCGCAACAGCACGCTGGATCACTTTTACATCGCAATTCGGCGAGACGATAAGTTTGCCGCCAGCGTCCGCTACCGCATCAACCTGATCAGGGGTAAGCACAGTTCCTGCGCCAATAAGTGCGCGATCACCGATATCCGAGGCGAGGATACGGATGCTTTCCAGAGGATCAGGTGAATTCAGCGGTACTTCGATCCGGTCAATACCCGCTTGCACCAACGCTTTCCCGACAGGCCCCGCCTCATCAGGTGTCAGCCCACGTAGGATGGCGATTATGGGACGGCTCATGCGGTTTGCCTCGTGAGTGTGCGGGCCTGTGCCAGCCCCGCAAGTGTTGTCGCGGTTGCGTCAACGGTTTCGACCAATGCGCCTTGTTGCTGTAGGGCGGTGGCATACGCCTTGGTTAGACTTTCTGATCCGATGACTGCCAATTGCTGACCCAGCCAATAGGGCCGCGATGCGGCAAGCTCTGCACCTATCAGGAAGCCCGAAAGACTGGCGTGCGCGATGTTCTTATTCTGACCATGCAGCAAGTCAGCCGCCCGCAACCCAAAGAGTCGCGCAGCAAGCTGTTCAGGTTTCGATAGTATATCCGCGACTGCGTCAATGAAGCTTGCTTCGTCCCATCCATCATCAATCGAATGCCGAAGAACGGATTGCCCGCACAGCAGGTCAAACATTTCGCCCGTCATGAATGTACGGAAACTGACAACTTCACCAGCACTGATCTGCGCCCATTTCGTATGCGTGCCGGGCAGGCAAATAACACCGTCCCAATTCTGATGCGCGCTGAGGAACCCTGAGATCTGCGTCTCTTCCCCGCGCATCACATCGGGGGGGCTGTTCTGCTTTAGTCCCGGAACAACGAAGGCCCGAATACGCGGATCGGTGTTTGGAACGCGGAAGGGTACGACCGGGATTGGCTCGGACGGCACGGCGGAATAGGGCGCCTCGACCCAGCCCTGCCGCGCACCAACCATTCCGCAGGCGATCACGTCTACTGGCTTCCCAGGCAGCCAGTCTTCGATCAGAGCCAACAGGGCTGCCTGAAAATCTCCCCCAGCCGTGCGCGACATACCATCCTGCGAAGCCGCCTGAGCGATCACTCTTTCTCCCTGCATGGCCCAGGCGCGCAGATGAGATGTACCCCAGTCAACAGCGATCCACTCAACATTCATAGCGTTACCCCGTTACCACAACGCCGCCGTCGACAACCATGCATTGACCCGTCATGGCGTGGCTTGCGCTTGAGGCCAGAAACAGGGTTGGTGCGATCATGTCTTCGGGCGTCAGATGTTCTTTCAGGCATTGGCGATCCAAATGCGCGGCCAGATCTTCGGGCGTTGCCCACATGTCCAGCTGTTTCTGCGTCAGAACCCATCCCGGAGCCAGTGCATTGACCCGGATTTTCTGAGGCCCAAGCTCGCGCGCCAAAGAGCGAGTCATACCGGTGATTGCCGCGTTTGAGCTGGTGTAGATCGGATAGCCTGCGTTCCCCATCATGTAACTGATTGAACTGAAATTGATGATCGACCCGCCGTTGTCTTTCATCTGCCGCGCGGCTTCCTGACAGGCAAAGTAATAAGCTTTGAGGTTCACCTCGATCATCCAGTCCCAGAAATCGGGAGTGGTTTCCTCAAGCGAGTGACGCTTGTCATTGGCTGCATTGTTGACCAGCACTTTCAGCGGGCCGTGGGCCTCGGCAGCTTTGGCCATGGTGGCATGCAACAGCTCGGTATCGGTCATGTCACCCTGCAGAAATAGAGGGGCGCGGCCATGCTTGTCACGCATCTCTTCGACGAAAGCACTCGCATCGGACCGACCTATGAAGGCAACATTTGCACCTTGGCCCATGAAGCCATCGGTTAGTGCCGCGCCAACACCCGATCCACCGCCCGTAATGTATACGGATGCACCGCGCAGGTCTTGAAATGTAGCTGGTTGATCCATCAGTGGCTCTCTCTCGTCACAAGGCGCGTGTCTTTGCCCACAAGGAAATCAAGGTCGGCGCCCTGATCGGCTTGCAGCACGTGGTCGATGTAGAGTTTCGCGTACCCGCGCGTGTAATGCGGATCGTCCGGTTGCCACAGGGCGCGACGGGCGTCCAGTTCCTTTTCGTCAACCAGCAGTTCCAGTTCGCCTTTGCTGGCGGACACTCGGATGCGGTCACCAGTTTTGACCAAGGCGAGTGTACCACCGGCCTGCGCCTCAGGGCTCACATGCAGGATCACCGTGCCGAAGGCTGTGCCCGACATGCGCGCGTCCGAGATGCGGATCATGTCGCGTACGCCTTCTTTGACCAGCTTCGCCGGGATAGGCATGTTCCCAACCTCCGGCATGCCCGGATAGCCCTTGGGGCCACAGCCTTTGAGCACCAGAATGGTCTCGGGTGTGACAGGCAGTTCGTCGCGGTCGATATTTGCTTTCAGGTCCTCGATGCTCTCGAAAACATATGCTTCTGCCTCGGTTTCCAACAGTGCGTCTGTGGCCGCCGAAGGTTTCACGATCGCCCCGTTGGGCGCAAGATTTCCGCGCAGAACCCGCAGGCCAGCGGCGGGTTTTACCGGATCGTCGAAGGGGCGAATGACGTCTGTGTTGAAACATTCAGCGCCTTCATAATGCTCCGAGATATCCTTGTTCAGAACGGTCGTTGCCGGGCGCAGGAAAGGTTTGAGTTCGCTCAGAACCACTGGCACGCCGCCCGCATAACAGAAATCCTCCATCAGGTATTTGCCTGAGGGCATGCAGTTGACTAGCAGTGGGATTTCTGACCCGATTTCAAAGTCTTTTAACGTCAGATCGACGCCCACCCGCCCTGCCAGTGCCAACAGGTGAACCACCGCATTTGTTGATCCTCCGACGGCCGCATTGGTGAGAATGGCGTTTTCAAAGGCTTCCTTGGTCAAAATGTCCGAGGGCTTGAGGTCTTCGTCCACCATCTCGACAATTCGTTTGCCGGTCAGATGCGCCAGTGCCATGCGGCGGGCGTCGACGGCGGGCAGGGCGGCGTTGGTAGGCAGAGACATGCCCATCGCCTCAACCAGCGAGGCCATGGTACTAGCGGTGCCCATGGTCATGCACACACCTGCGCTGCGCGACATGCCGGATTCGGCGTTCATGAAGTCCTGAAGAGTCATTTCTCCGGCACGAACGGCCTCGGAAAACTTCCAGACGTCAGTGCCCGACCCGATATCCTGACCGCGATACTTGCCGTTGAGCATGGGGCCAGAGCTGACCACGATAGACGGCAAATCGACCGAGGCCGCACCCATCAATTGACCCGGTGTAGTCTTGTCGCATCCGCCCAGCAGCACAACGCCATCGATGCCATAGGCGCGGATGGATTCCTCAACATCCATCGCCAGCAGATTGCGAAATAGCATGGCGGTGGGTTTCATCTGAGTTTCACCCAGCGACATCACCGGGAATTCGACAGGGAAGCCGCCCGCCTCCCACACACCCCGTTTGACACCTTCGGCCAGGTCACGCAGGCCCGAGTTACAGGGCGTCAGTTCTGACCATGTATTACAAATGCCAATGATGGGGCGTCCGTCGAACGCATGGTCCGGAAAGCCCTGGTTCTTCATCCACGACCGATGAATGAACCCGTCCTTGTCAAGTTTTCCGTACCAATGTTGAGAACGGCGTTTTTTAGTCATTTTTGGCTCTGTCTGTCTGGCTTGCGATGGAGTTGATTGTTTTTCGAATAGATGAAGATCAGGCCGCGCGGGCTGATTGGCACCAATCGGGTAGCCAGTCGCCATGGGCGGAAAGCAGATCGGTGACGAGGCTGCGTATTTGGCGCAGGTCTAACTCAGCTGCGGTATGCGGGTCCATCATGGCGGCGTGGTAGATATGTTCGGGGTTCTGCTCTGTCAGCGCCCGAACTGTCAGTTCCTGCACGTTGATCTGTGTTCGCATCAGCGCGATCAGCTGGGGCGGGATGTCGGTGACGACAGATGGCTGCACACCGTTGCTGTCCACAAGGCAAGGTGTTTCCACCGCAGCGCCCAAAGGCAATTGCGGGATCTGGCCTGTATTGGGCAGATTGCCATAGGCTGTGTAGGGTGTGTTAGTGACGATGGCGTTCATAAGGTCGGCGGCAAATTCGTGGCTTCGGGTTACTTCGATATCCCGACCATCGGTCAGTGTCTTGGCTTGGTCCTTCCAATTGGCCACCTGCTCGACGCAGCGGGTCGGGTATTCGTCCAGCGGTATGCTGAACTGTTTGATCAGGTCATCGCGCCCGTCTTTGATGAACCACGGAACATATTCTGCGAAATGCTCGGAGCTTTCGGTGCAGAAGTACCCGAGATGATCCATCACTTCGTACCGCACTTTGTTCGGACAGCGAGACATTAGCAGCGGAGGCTTTGGCAGGTGCCCGGCGTGATAGCCCTGTCGCAGATCGGGATAGATATCACGGCCCTTATGCTCGAGTTTGAGAAAGAAGGCGACGTGGTTAATGCCTGCAACTTTGTAGCGAATATCCGCCTTGGGCAGATCCAGATCATGCGCCAGTTCCTCGACTGTGTTCTGAACGGAATGACACAGTCCCACATGTTTCAGAGCAGGGAAGCGCTCGGTCAGGGCCCAGGTATTGATGGCCATCGGATTCACGTATTGCAGCAGCGTAGCATTGGGGCAGAGTTGCATCATATCCTGCGCGACACCCCACAGAACGGGCACAGTACGTAGGCCGCGCATGATACCGCCTACACCCAGCGTATCAGCGATAGTTTGGCGCAGGCCGTATTGTTTTGGAACCTCGAAATCAGTCACGGTGCACGGCTCGTATCCGCCGACCTGAAAGGCAGTAATCACGAAATCCGCGCCGTCCAGCGCCGCGCGGCGATCTGTGTGGGTCGAGACGGTCGCACCCGTGCCGACTGATCGGATCATGGCCTTGGCCACAGCCTCGCTCTCGGCCAAGCGCACCGGATCAATATCCATCAACGCAAAATGGCTGTCGGCGAGGGCAGGGGTGAGCAGGGCGTCGCCCACGATATTCTGCATGAAGATCGTGGAACCCGCACCTACAAAGGTGATCTTGGTCATGAGGTAAACCTCTGGTTTGACGTTATTTTACAGCACCGAGGGTCAAGCCCGCGATAAAGTGTTTCTGCATCAGGAAGAACATGGCAACAGGTGGCAGGGCTGCCACGATAGAACCGGCACTCATCAATTGATAGGCAGCGCGGAATTGCGCGTTGAAGCTGGTGATCCCGGCGGTCACGGGCTGACTTTCGGCGCCTTGGGTCAGGACAACCGCCCAGAAATAATCGTTCCAGATGAAGGTGAAGATCAGCACGCTGAGCGCGGCAATTGCGGGCTTCATCAAGGGCAGAACGACATACCAAAAGATCCGCCATTCGCTTATGCCTTCTACCCGTGCGGCCTCGATCAACTCGAAAGGCAGGGCGCGGATGAAGTTTCGCATAAAGAGTGTGCAGAAGCCGGTCTGGAAGGCAATATGGAACAGAACGAGCCCGGTTTTAGTGTTGTAGAGGCCCAATTCCAAAGTCAGATCGCGCACCGGGACCATCAAAATCTGGAAGGGCACAAAGTTGCCCGCCACGAACATGAAGAAGATCCAAAGGTTCGATTTGAACTTGTAGATTCCAAGCGCAAATCCGGTCATGCAGCTGAGCGCAACGGCTCCGATCACGGTGGGCACGGTGATCAGGAATGAGTTCAGCAGGTAACGCGGCATGTCCGAATTGAAAAAGACCTGCCCATAGTTGAACGCGCCTTCAAAGCTGGACGGCATGCCCCAGTAGTTGGCGTTTGTGAAGTCCGCTGCCGGTTTGACCGAGAAAAGCGCGACTGCCAGCAGAGGCCCGAGCCAAAGCAAGAGGGCAATCGGCAGCAAAGCCTGATAGCTGATCTGAGCGGCGCGGGGTTGTTTTTCGATGGGTTTTGGAAACATCTCAGTGCCCCTTTTCTTCGCGATACATCGACCACAGGAAATAGGCGATGAAGCAGAGCATGATGAGGAACAGGATTACCGCGATGGCGGCTCCATATCCCATGCGGAAGCCATATTCGGACAAGGCGACTTCGAACATGTAATAGGCCAGCACACGGGACGACCCAAAAGGCCCCCCCTGTGTCATGATTGAGATCAAGTCAAAGCTGCGCAACGCACCGATGATGGTTACGACAAAAGCGATGAACGTCGCGGGTCGCAGTTGCGGCAGGATGATGTGCCACAGCATCCGCCCACCTTTTGCACCGTCAAGCCGTCCGGCCTCGATTTGCTCGGGGTCAACGGCGTTCAGGCCTGTGAGGTAGAGGATCATGCAATAGGCGGTTTGCGGCCAGAGCCCTGCGAAGATGATGCCATAGGTAACGAACCGTTCGTCGCCCAGCACATTCAGCGGGCCCATACCGAATAAACCTAGGAATTCGTTCAACAATCCGAATGTCGGGTCGTAGAACCATGTGAAAACAAGGCCAACAACAACTTGAGAGATGACGAACGGAAAGAAGAACAAAGACTTATAGAGCCGTATGCCCCAGACCGTCTGATTCAGGAACAGTGCGATGAACAGGCCTGCGGGAATTGCAGCAAGATATAGGACCAACCAGATCAGGTTGTTCTTGAGCGAAATGTAGAATGCGTCCCGGTCGACCCATTCCCAATACAGATCTTCGTAGTTGCGCATGCCTACATATTCGGCGGCTCCCAGCCCATCCCACTCGTAAAGAGACAGATTGAAGGACTGAAACACCGGGATGATCACATAGACCATGAAGAACAGCAGGCCCGGAGCCAGAAACAGCCAGGGCGCAATGCGCTGTTGGTTTCTGTGGAACCAGCTTTCCTGTTCTGGGGTGTCAACTACAGCGGTCATGAAACATCTCTGGTTAGGGAGTGAAGGCGGGCTGAAGCCCGCCCTACGATTTTGAATGGTTCAAGGCCGAACTGAGTTCGACCCTAATTACACTTAGTTGTCGTAGATGCGCTCACGCGCGCGTTCCAGCTTGGCTAGAATCTTGTCCGCGTTGTCAGGCTTGACCATGAATTCCTGGAAGCCTTCCATCGAGACTTTGGCCATTTCTGCTGGTGCGTCACGGTCCCAGAACTGGGCAACACCGCCAGGGCTGTTGGACGACAGCATGGTGAAACCTTGCTGCAGGAACTTGTCGTCATCTACCGCAGATTGCGCGTTCACAGGCAATTGGCCGAGGTTTGCACCGTTGTTGATTTCGGTCTGCTCGTCCGCGGAAACCGCAAAACGCAGGAACTCGCGTGCGGCTTCTTTGTTTGAGGCATTGGCCGGAATGTGAAATGTATCGGTTGGCGCGTCTTCTGCCAGTTCAACATCAGGGTTGATGGCAACAAACTGGTAGAAGTCCAACTGATCATCGCTCAGACCTGCCTCGCGCAGGGGTGCCACGGCGAAGTTGCCCATCAGATAGGCCGCCGCCTCGCCGTTGACCATGAAGGGCAGGGCTTCCTGCCAGCTATAAGTCTGGTGATTGTCGATGAACGCGCCCATGTCGATCAGTTGTTTCCAGTTGGCGAAGGTCTGCTTGACCCGGTCGTCTTCCCAGCTGATTTCACCATTTGCGAGCTGGTTGTGGAAATCGAACCCGTTGGTGCGCATATTCAAGTAGTCAAACCAGCCACCAGCGGTCCACAAGAACTTGGTGCCGATGGTGTAGCAGGCGCGGCCTGAATCAACTATCTTCTGGCAATTGGCCAGCTCTTCTTCCCAAGTGGTTGGCTCGGTCAAGCCAAGCTCATCAAAGATGTCTTTGCGATAGTAAACCCCCCATTGATAGTATGTGTACGGGACACCCCATTGCTTTCCATCAATGGTCATCGCGCCTTTGGTCGATGCCAGATTGTCGGCGATTTCAGGCTCGGCCCACAGATCTGAGACGTCCTCGAACAGGCCCGCCTCGACATATGGCTTCATCCGGTTGGCAGCGTACCACGTGGCAACGTCAGGCGTGTCTGCCGTCAGGAAGTTGCGGATCTGGGTCTTGTAAGCCTCACGGTCGATCACGGTGGTCTCGATTTCCAGACCGGGATGTTCAGCCGCGAATCGCTCGATCATCGCTTCCATCGTCGCGCGCGGCGCCGGGTTGGATGTATCGAGGAAGATTCGCAGCTCGCCGGTTAGCTCAGCTGCGGCAGGCGCAGCAAGTGCCACACTGGCAGCCAAAGCAGCTGCTGTGCGCTTGAACATGGAATGCATAGTTTCCTCCCTTAAGCTTCCATATTGGTTCCAAATATTGAAACCTTGTTTTATATATTGAAAACTACACATCGACTCGGCTAGTCTTGTCAAGACCCTCGTGCCCATAGCCGGGGGAAAGTGAAGGAGAACAGGCACCCGTGGCAGGTGACGGAACAATAGGAAAAGCATGTGATGTGTTGGAACAGGTCGCGGCCTTCGGGCGCCCTGTGCGGTTTGGGGAATTGCTGGAAAGCAGCAAATTCCCCAAGGCGACGCTGTATCGCTTTCTGCAATCGCTGACCAATCAGGGCATGCTGCATTACGAACCGGAACGGCAAACATATTCTCCGGGGATGCGGCTGGTGCGGTTGGCTCATTCGGCATGGACCCAAAGCTCGCTTGCGCCCATTGCGCGGCCTTTCTTGGACGCCCTCAGCGCCGAGACAGGGGAAACGGTGCACCTGGCGCAGCTTGATTCCGGGCAGGTGCTTTATGTGGATAAACGCAACGCGCAGCGACCGATCGAGATGTATTCCGAGGCTGGCAAGGTCGGCCCGGCTTATTGTACCGGCGTCGGTAAGGCGATGATGGCTTATCTGGACGAGGCACTGTTGGAGAAGACGATCTCGCAACAAAGCTTTCACCGGTTCACCGACAAAACCCTGGCCTCGGAAAAGGCATTGCGAGCCGATCTCGAGTTGATTCGTAGCCGGGGTTACGCAGTTGATGACGAAGAGCATGAGCCCGGCATCATCTGTATTGCCTGCCCGATTCTGACCACCGGGGGCCGCATGTTGGGGGCTCTATCGGTGACGGGATCGACCGGAAGGATGGATTTTGAACAATTACAATCTTGGGTGCCGCGCGTCCGGCGTGTCGCTGAACAGATCGGCACAGAAGCACAGGCGTGGCGGTTCCCCGAGGGCCAACAGAATAGGATGCAAGCAACATGACAGGCGTAACCCTGAAAGGCGCGATCAAACGGTATGGCCAGACTCAGGTCATTCATGGAATTGATCTCCAGATTGAAGATGGTGAGTTCTGCGTGTTCGTTGGGCCGTCGGGCTGCGGCAAGTCTACGCTGTTGCGGATGATCGCAGGGCTGGAAGAAACCTCGGATGGTGAAATCCATATCGGAGCACGTGAAGTCACGCATGTCGACCCGGCCAAGCGCGGGGTGGCGATGGTGTTCCAGACTTATGCGCTCTATCCGCATATGACGGTGGCCGAGAACATGGGCTTTGGCCTGCGGATGAACGGGGTCGCCAAGGCTGAGATTGACCAGAAGGTTCAGGAAGCGTCGAACATTTTGAAACTCGACCAGTATCTGAAGCGCAAACCCAAAGCGTTGTCCGGCGGTCAGCGTCAGCGGGTTGCGATTGGGCGCGCCATTGTGCGCGGCCCAGAGGTGTTCCTGTTCGACGAGCCGCTTTCGAACCTTGACGCAGAGCTACGCGTGGAAATGCGGGTCGAGATTGCGCGCCTGCATCAGGAAATCGGCGCAACGATGATTTATGTTACGCATGATCAGGTCGAGGCGATGACCATGGCCGATAAGATCGTTGTGTTGCGCGACGGACGGATCGAGCAGGTGGGTGCCCCTATGGATCTGTATCGTGACCCCGATAACAGATTCGTGGCGGGTTTCATCGGCTCTCCGGCCATGAACTTCCTTGAGTGCGATGTCGTGGATGGCATGGTGCGGCACCCCGCGCTGACTGATGCAATCCCGGTTACTGAAAGTGTGCCGAGTGGAGTTACTAAAGTTACACTGGGCATTCGCCCCGAGCATATTCAGGTGGATCGAAACGGTGACACCTGCACTGTTGATCTGACCGAAGCGCTGGGTGGTGTATCCTATTCTTATCTGCTGACGCCCAATGGCGATAAGCTGATTGTGGAAGAGCGGGACGACCAACGCAGTACGACCGGTGACCGTATCGGGCTTTCGATCCGGCCCGAACGCGCGATGCTGTTCTATCCCGAGTCGGGTCAGCGGCTGCGTTAGGGCTTGCCAGACCGGAGCTGTTTTGCATCACTGCGCATTAATCAGCGGCTTTCAGGAGGCCATATGCGCAGTTCCAAAACCATCCATGTGATCTCAGCCCATGCCGAAGGCGAGGTGGGCGATGTAATCGTTGGAGGTGTTACCCCGCCTCCCGGGGAAACGGTTTGGGATCAGAGAACCCATATCGCTGAAGATCAGACCCTAAGGGATTTCATGCTGAATGAACCCCGCGGCGGTGTCTTTCGCCATGTGAACCTGCTGGTTCCACCAAAAAACCCCGAGGCCGCTGCCGCTTTCATCATCATGGAGCCGGAAGACACGCCGCCGATGTCCGGTTCGAATTCCATCTGCGTTTCTACGGTTTTGCTGGATAGCGGCATCCTTCCAATGCATGAACCAGAAACTCGTTTGACGTTAGAAGCTCCCGGAGGGCTGGTCCGCGTCCGCGCCGAATGCCGCAATGGCAAGGCCGAACGCATCTATGTGCAGAACGTGCCAAGTTTCGTCGACAAGCTGGATGCCCGGATCGAGGTTGAGGGCATCGGGACGCTGCGCGTAGATACCGCGTTTGGTGGCGACAGTTTTGTAATTGTCGATGCAGCTGATCTGGGTTTTGACCTGACGCCTGATGAAGGCGCTGATCTTGCCAGAACCGGCGCGCGTATCACCGATGCGGCCAATGAGCAGCTTGGCTTCAATCACCCCACCAAAGACTGGAATCACATTTCATTCTGCCAAATCGCAGGCCCGCTGAATCGACAGGGCGATATCCTCACCGGTCGCAATACCGTCGCCATCAAGCCCGGCAAGCTGGATCGTTCACCCTGCGGCACCGGTGCATCGGCCCGAATGGCTGTTTTGCTGGCCAAAGGTCAAATGTCGATGAATGACCGCTATCATGCGCGTTCGGTTATCGACAGTGAGTTTCGCTGCCGCATCGTGGATCAGCTCGATCTGAATGGGCGCATGGCGATCACACCGGAAATCTCGGGGCGGGGTTGGATTACGGGCACACACCAGCACATGCTGGACCCGGAAGACCCTTGGCCCGGTGGCTACCGCTTGAGTGATACTTGGGGTGCATAAGTCGGGGCCAAAATTGACCCCGTACTTTGGTTGATCTTCAGCTATCGAGATTGAACATCAGTCTTGCAGTCACTGGGACGGTACGGGTGATGCTAGGAAGTTGCGCCAGCTCCATTAGCTTGTCGACACCCGCTGAGACGCCCGCATCCTCGGTGCTAATGAAGACCATATCGTTTGTCGACACCATGACAGTGTCTTCAGCCACGCGCAAAATGAACATATCGGTGTAGAACTCAACTTCGGTCCCGGCCAGAGCCAGTTTGGCATCCACTTCAACCGTGTTGCTGGACCCCACATCCAACTTGGACACCTCATCCAAATCAATCTCTGCGGTCAGCGTGGCTGTTGCTACCTTGCGGAACACATGTTCGATCATCCGCTCGTTGCGGATATCGATATTCGTTTCGACCGAGGACAGGTCGATATCAATCTCAACTTTGCCATCCTCGCTGACATGGCCCGATAAATTGGTGAAGGAATTGACCTCGCCCACATCGTCGATCTTAACCGTGCCATAGGCCAGATGAGAGGCGCTGGGATTTAGTGTCCAATCAGCGGCCAGCGCGGGACCTGCAACAAAAGCCGACGCAATCGTGATTGTTTTGAACAGAAGTTTCATTTCATTCCTCCAGAGTCTATGACAGTTCAGACCAAGCGGGCCCGGTCCCATGACAAAGCAAACACACACAGGTCGCGATTTATTCGATGAGTGTTGAGATGAGCACCGAACAAGCCGTGCGCGGCGCGATCCAGACCCATTCGAAACGGGTTTGGCGGTTTGGATTGGCTCTGTCGGGGGCGTCGGATGTTGCGGACGATCTGCTGCAGGCAACAGCCTTGCGGGCGTTAGAAAAGCACCATCAGGTAACTTCATATGATCGGTTGGACAGCTGGCTGATGACGATCTGCCGCTCGATCTGGTTGAACGAGATACGGGCACGGTCTGTGCGCAAGGCGCAAGCATTGTCGGTTACACCTGAGGCGGAATTGGTTGCACACGGACCCGACTCAGAAACGAATATTTTCGCCGCTCAGGTGTTTACTCAAGTGATGCAACTGCCAGAGGCGCAGCGCGAAACGGTGATGCTTGTATTTGTAGAAGGGTACAGTTACCGCGAAGCTGCGGCCATGCTGGATGTTCCCATCGGCACGATCATGAGCCGGTTGTCCAACGCCCGGCAGAAACTGAAAACCGTAATGCAGCACGAAGCGGGCGACGCGGTGCAACGGAGTGGCAAATGAAGTTTTCCGACGAAACACTTCTGGCCTATCTGGAGGGCAGCCTTGATGAGGCCGAAGTCCACGCCATCGAAGCGGCCGTGGCAGAGGATACGGGTCTTGAAGCCCGCTTGATGGCGTTGGATCCGTTTGCCCCTGTTGTGCAGCAGGTTTTTGATGACGTCCCGGCTGAGGTTCCTGAAATTGATCTGCCTGCGCCCACTCCGCAGCAATACAAATCAGGACCTCTTCGATTGCTGGCGGTTGCGGCCTCGGTTGCCGTTATCGCAGTATCCGCAACCTTCTGGGTGACGCGTCCGAAGGCTTTGGGCTGGGCAGAGCAAGCCGCAATTTATCAATCACTCTATTCAGCCGAAACGATTGCTGATCTGGATAACTCTCCGCAAAAACTGGACGCGCAATTTGCTCAGGCTGAGGCTCAGCTCGGCCGACCCTTAAATCGGGAGGTGTTGGAAAATCTTCCCGGCCTCGACCTGAAGCGCACACAGGTTTTATCATTCAAAGGTAAGCCATTGGTTCAGGTTGTCTTTGCTGATGCACAAGGAAATCCATTTGCGTTCTGCGTGATCCGGCAAGGTCCAAATGCCCCATCGAAGGCAGTCAATCTTGCAGTGCTAAGCGGCCTATCAACCGCGACATGGGCAAAAGATGGGTATGGTTATATGCTGTTGGGTGGCGATCGCGAGACAGATCTGAGTGGAGAGCTGCATGCTCTGACTGCGGCCTTTGCGGGTTGACTATCGGGATTTCGGGAAACCCCTTGTGAACTGCGGCAAATGCTCGAAGAATGCCAGATATGAAGCCTATCCCTCAAGAACCGGACCCAGAAGATGATGAGGCCTTGGACGCAGGGCCGCGCAGCATCTATGACACCGATCCACCGGATGAAGAGGATCTATGGTTTCTCCCTCCAGCGGATAAAGAAGATCCTGAAGAATTTCTTCCGTCTGTCCCAAGGCCTGATCAAAGCCTCCTTTTTGATCCAAGGGATTGGCGCGCGGCTCAATCTGAACTGTCCGCTGAACTTGCTGATCTGGCCGTGACTTTCGGAGCGCTGGATGAACGTTTGCGCGCAGGGCCGAAAGGATGGGGTCACCGTCTGGCCTTAATGGAAGTGTCGGATTTGGGCTGGTGGACCGGAGACCGGATCAGCGTCGATCGTCTAGCGCTATGGATCGGATTGCGGATCGGTGCGACGGGTGATGACGTTCAGGCGTTGTACCGGGCAGGCTGGGCGGTGCGGCGACTATCCTCGGGCGCTGGGCCATCAGAGGGCGGATGGGACCCTGGGCTGACCGCTTTTCTGGATCGTCAGGCCCAGGGCATCGAGGACGCCCCAGAGACCGTGATAGATCTGGCCGAAGTGATGCGAAATGTGGCTGCGTTGCACCCGGTGACCCAGGCTGCAATCGGGTTCCACGCGTGGCGCGCGCTCTCTCCGGGCATTGGACAGGATACCGAAGCTGCCGTTATTGCAGCCCGCCATGCGGCATCGATGGGGCGAGGTGGAGCATTGTTCATGCCGCTTTCCTTGTCGGGACCGGGTGCGTTGCGCGGTGCAGGCTCACTGGATGAAAAACTATCCGCCTGGATAGGTGGGGCAGGTCAGGCCTCGCTTGCAGCTCTGCTGCATCTGGACCGGATCAGCGCTTGGGAAGGACGTGCCCGCGAGGCTGTATCAGATCTGAGTGGGCGAACTCCACCAGTGTTGATCGACGCGCTGACAGCTTGGCCGATGGTGTCGGCACCATTGGCCGAAGAGCTGACCCAAGCCTCGCGCGCGGCCATACAGCGAAATCTGGACAAATTCAGCGACAGAGGATTGATCCGCGAGGTGACAGGGCAGGGCCGTTATCGAGTCTGGACAGCGGCATTATAACCGATCTTTCGAATTCCCCGTTTGCTTGCATTTGGACGAGTCTTGCTGTTTCTGGAAGAACAAACAGGCGAAGTAGAACCATCGGGGCGCAATCATGAGCAAATCAGCACTGATAACCGGTATTACGGGTCAGGATGGCTCTTACCTGGCTGAGCTGTTGCTTGCCAAAGGCTATGACGTTCACGGTATCAAACGTCGCGCATCGTCTTTCAATACGCAGCGGATTGATCATATCTATCAGGATCCGCATGAACCAGATCCCAGACTGCATCTGCATTATGGTG
This sequence comes from Ruegeria sp. YTSA064, assembly GCF_059610325.1. Taxonomy (NCBI): domain Bacteria; kingdom Pseudomonadati; phylum Pseudomonadota; class Alphaproteobacteria; order Rhodobacterales; family Roseobacteraceae; genus Ruegeria; species Ruegeria sp. YTSA064. Next base: position 154,457 of record NZ_JBXWNK010000006.1, on the reverse strand, counting down.
ATCTAAGCGATACCTCGAACCTGACCCGGATCATTCAGGAAGTGCAGCCCGACGAGGTCTATAATCTCGGTGCGCAATCCCATGTTGCGGTGAGTTTTGAATCGCCGGAATACACTGCGGATGTGGATGGGTTGGGTACGCTACGCCTGCTCGAAGCGATCCGGTTTCTGGGACTGGAGGGCAAGACCCGGTTTTATCAGGCCTCTACCTCAGAGCTCTTTGGTTTGGTACAGGAAACACCGCAACGCGAGACAACGCCTTTTCACCCGCGCTCACCCTATGGGGTCGCCAAGCTGTATTCCTATTGGATAACAGTAAATTATCGCGAGGCCTACGGGATGTACGCCTGCAACGGTATTTTGTTCAATCACGAAAGCCCCCGGCGTGGTGAGACCTTTGTGACTCGTAAGATCACTCGTGGCCTTGCAAACATCGCGCAAGGTTTGGATGACTGTTTGCATATGGGTAATATCGATAGTTTGCGCGATTGGGGGCACGCGCGGGACTATGTGAAGATGCAGTGGCTGATGCTGCAACAGGAGACGCCCGAGGACTTTGTAATCGCCACCGGCGAGCAGTATTCCGTGCGCCAGTTCATCGAATGGTCTGCCAGCGAGCTGGGTTTGGTGCTGGAGTTTTCAGGGGAGGGTGTCGAGGAATTTGCGATTGTTCGCGAAGTAGTGGGTGATAAGGCGCCTGCCCTGAAAGCTGGCGATATCGTGATGCGGATCAACCCGCGTTACTTCCGACCGGCCGAGGTTGATACGCTGTTGGGAGACCCGTCCAAGGCCAAGCAAAAACTAGGTTGGGAACCCGAGACCTCTGTGCAAGATCTATGCGCCGAAATGGTTGCCGAAGATTTGAAAATCGCACGGCGCAATGCCCTGCTCAAAGAACACGGGATGGCTGCGCCAGTCACACGGGAAAACGGCTGAAATGGGCAGCTCGCGCAGAATATATGTAGCGGGTCATCGCGGCATGGTCGGAAGCGCGATCCTGCGAAGGCTGCAGCAGCGCCAACAGGCAGGTGAAAAACTCGAGCTAATCACGCGGACGCGGAGCGAATTGGATCTGACCGATCAGGTTCAGGTTCAGAATTTCATGCGCTCAGAACGTCCGGACATCGTGATTTTGGCCGCCGCCCGTGTTGGCGGTATCTATGCGAACAACACATATCCGGCGGATTTCATCTACGAGAACCTGATGATCGAATGCAATGTGATCCATCAGGCGTTTTCGGCAGGTATAAAACAGCTGCTGCAACTTGGAAGTTCCTGCATTTATCCGCGCTCAACACACCAGCCTATGCGCGAAGACGCGCTTTTGACCGGGCCGCTGGAGCCGACAAATGAACCTTACGCCATCGCCAAGATTGCCGGGATCAAGCTTTGTGAAAGCTATAACAGGCAGCACGGCGTAGACTACCGGTCCGTCATGCCGACGAACCTTTATGGCCCCGGAGACAACTTTCACCCTGAAAACAGTCACGTGCTCCCGGCACTGATCCGACGTTTTCACGAGGCACAGCGTGACGGGCTAGATGAAGTTGTCATATGGGGAACCGGAAATCCGCGACGCGAGTTCTTGCATGTTGATGATATGGCCGAAGCGTCGGTGTTTGTTTTGGACCTGCCGCGCGAAATATATGAGGCAAATACTGATCCAATGTTAAGCCACATTAATGTGGGTACGGGCAGCGATACATCGATCGCAGACCTCGCAACGATCATTGCGGGTGTCGTCGGTTTCACTGGCCGGATCACGTATGATCCAGACAAACCGGATGGCACGATGCAAAAACTGATGGATGTATCGCGCCTCGCAGGTATGGGCTGGAGTGCTGGCATCAGTCTTAACGACGGAATTCGCCAGACCTATGCGTGGTTTCTAGATCAATCAGAAACCGATCTGCGCGAAAGGTGACCGCCCGCGCAATGGCCCGGACGGTGTCTGAGCTGTCAGAACCAGCGGCCGATGGCGATCATTGATGGTTCAATATTTGTGGCATCCGAAATTGCCGCCAGTACCTGGAATGTCGTTTGTGTTTCCGATGGCGTGTCAAATCCTACGAATCGACCGAACCCGCCACCATTCCCGCTAAGGGCTGGTTTGCTGCCAGCGGCAAAAGCGATGGGAAAATCCCAGTTGGTAGAACCACTGGTGAACAAGGCACCGGTTGCGGTCGTACATCCGACAGCATCAAGAGTTGTTGCACAAATTTGGGTGCCGTCAGCAAATCGCGTGTAGTCTCCATTTGTATTACTGCCATGCTCGATCACAGCCCCGGAAGGTACACCACTGTTTTGTGACACTGTGCCCAGTACGTTGCCCGGTCCGTACCCATAATCCGCCCGCATCAGGCGACCAGGCGTGGTGTCGTTGGCACTGCTCTGTATTGCCGCTCCACCCGCGATACCAGATGAGGCGTCAAACCGTAGTGCTTCAACCCAGCTCCCGCCATCTGGCGAGACTTTGATCGAGAACTCCGTGTTGCCAGAAAGGCCCATCTCGGCGTGACCGGTCCAGTTGGATTGAAACAAAAGCGAGGCCGTGTCGCCGTCGCTGGCTTTGTTGACCTTCAACTGATGACCACCACCTTCATGGGTTAGCAACGTCGCAGGGCTACGCACCGCCAGCCGATTGGTGCTGTCGGATCCGGTTGCGACTCCAATTCCTGGCAGATTCTGCAAATCGACAGGCGGGTCGATCCAGGCGGATCCGTTCCAGATTTTCAACTGCTCCGAGCTTTGGTCCCAGGCCCGCCAGCCCAAATCCGGCGCAATGAAATGCCATCCGTTGTCCAGCCACGCCGCCAATTGGCCGTCGTGACCAGCCCATGCCCCCGTGGGCGCCGTGCCAAGCGCGTGCGTCTCCCCCTGATCGGGCGCAGCGGGCGGTATTGTCGCGTCGATGGAGACTACGCTCAGTTGGACCACAAGATCGAGTGTACGCAGCGCCTCGTTATGGGTCACGTGTTTCTGGGCCTGAGACGGTTGAATAAAGGGCAGGTTCAAACGGGGTGAGTTCTGTGGCACGGGCGTCCTCCTGAGATGTCGCTTTGACAATGATCGCGCGCCACCCTGCCGCAATCGGAGTGAAGCCCACCTGACGAACCCGAACGCTAGGTTTTTGATTTGTTAGGATTTGAGAAATGTCAAATAAGCCACCTGCATTGCAGATGGCGGGATTTAATCAGAGATGAACGGCGACTAGCGCCTACTGACCTAAGTCAATTACGCGCATAAACATCTTCATAGCGAATAATGTCGTCTTCACCCAGATAGGTCCCGGTTTGTACTTCGATCAGGACCATCGGGACTTTGCCGGGGTTCACCATCCGGTGAACCGCACCCAAAGGCACATAGACCGACTGGTTTTCTGACACCAACTGAACATCGTCATTTATCGTCACTTCGGCGGTGCCCTCCACGACGATCCAGTGCTCGGACCGATGATGGTGAGATTGCAGACTCAGCGATGCACCGGGATGGACATGGATACGCTTGACCTGGAACCGGTCTCCGATAACGAGGCTTTCGAACCACCCCCAGGGCCGATGATCGACGGGCAGGGATTCCGCCTGCTTGGCACCTTTTGCTTTCAAGGCTGTGACGGCCTGTTTGACATCCTGCGCGCGGTCCATGCTGGCCACCAGAACCGCATCGGGCATCGCGACTGTAATGACGTTTTCCAGCCCCATCGCCACGACCTCCTGTGCAGGAGATTCTGAGCGCACCAGCACATTGTGGCAATCAATGGCAGTGACTTCACCGGCGGTAGCGACCCCATTTGTATCAGGGTTGCTGAGCTCCTGCACCGCCGACCAACTGCCTACATCTGACCACCCGGCTGCATAAGGAACAACGCTGAGGTTGCTGGCCTTTTCCATAACCGCATAGTCGATCGATATGTCCTGAACTGAGTTCCAAGCGATGGATTCAAGCCGCAGAAAGCCCAGGTCAGACTGCGCCTGATCAACGGCGTTCTGAACCGGAGCTACAAGATCCGGCGCATGTTGGTCATAGGCCGCAAGGATATCGCGGACCGCAAACAGAAAGATGCCGGAATTCCAAAGGTAACTACCTTCGGACACCATCCTTTCGGCGCTCTTCAGGTCGGGCTTTTCAACAAATCGATCGAGAGGAATCGACGCACCCGACGCGTCGGGAATCTGCCGAAGTTTGAGATAACCATATCCAGTCTCTGGCCGGTCAGGCGTGATTCCGAATGTAACAAGGTCTCCGCGCTCATCGATCGTACGGATACCTTCCGCAACTGCCTCGTGAAAGGCCTGAGCATCCGGAATGACGTGATCCGACGCCGCCACCAGCATCAATGCATCGGGATCGCTGGACGAAAGGTGCAGAGCTGCCGCCAGGACAGCCGGAGCAGTGTTGCGCCCTTCAGGTTCAATAAGGATCGGGCCTGGGTCAATTCCAACGGCCATCAACTGCTCAGGTACAACGAAACGAAATGCTTCATTGGTTAACAGCAACGGCTTTGCGTAAGGCGTTTCGACGGGTCCTTTAAGACGCTTTGCACATTGCTGCAAAAGGCTGGTTTCACCAATCAGCGGCACGAATTGTTTTGGGTAGCTTTTGCGTGACAGGGGCCATAACCGTGTTCCGGAGCCACCGCATAAAATTACCGGATAGACGGTCCTCATGCTGCCCTCGCTCTCTGTGTTCTTGGGGTCGAGCTATTGCAATGAATGCCAACTGGTTGAAGCATCTTACCTATTGCGCGGCCTGGTCCGACGAAACGATATCATGCAGATACTGACTTAAATCATCACGCAGATCGTCGCGGGCCAGCGCAAACGATACCGTGGCCTGAAGGAAACCGGCCTTTGAGCCACAATCAAATCGTTGGCCTTCGAATTTGTAACCAAATACAGGAACGCCATTTCCGATATCCTCGGCGATCGCGTCAGTCAGCTGGATTTCGCCTCCGCTGCCTTTCTTCTTCTGGTTCAAATTGTACAGTACCGAGGGGCCCAAAATATAACGACCAATGACGGCGAGATTTGATGGTGCCTCCTCAGGTTTTGGCTTTTCAACCATACCCTTGGCTCGGACAACCGTACCGACGTTTTGGCCTGTATCCAAAATACCGTAAGAGCTTGTCTTTTCGTTTGGAACTTCCATCGCAGCAACCATATTGCCGCCGGTTTCCTCATAGGCCTCAACCATTTGCTGCAGGCAGGGTTTGCCAGCAGCAATAACATCATCGGGCAGCATTACCGCAAAGGGCTCATCTCCGATCAGTCGCCGTGCACACCAAACTGCATGTCCAAGCCCCAGCGCCTTGTGCTGGCGAATATAGGCGATCGCGCCGCTTTCCATATTGGTCGCGTTCAATATCTCAAGCAAATCGTCTTTGCCCTTCAACTTCAAGTCCTGCTCCAACACAAGGTTGTGGTCAAAGTAATCTTCAAGCGCTGACTTCCCGCGTGACGTCACGAAGATAAACTCGGTGATCCCGGCTGCCCGCGCTTCGTCAATTGCATATTGAACCAGCGGTCTATCGACCAAAGTCATGATCTCTTTTGGCACCGATTTGGTCGCCGGTAAAAAGCGCGTCCCCATACCCGCGACGGGGAAAATAGCCTTTGTGACTTTGCGTGCCATGTTACCTCATGATTTCCATAGTCTGCCCGTGCGCTTTGTAGGCGCTGGGGTCCTCACATAAAACTTAAATTCGCATCAATCAATCTCACCCGACAGTAGTGCAGCGGGCACGATGGAATCTGCCATTAACCTGCACACAGAGTCAAAACGAAACACACCCAAACGTGGTTCTAGCCAAGGTACACAGAGTACTTGGTGCGCAGAAAAGTAGGATTCGCGCCCCTGAAACCTTCAAGCTTCGGGGCGCTAATAGTCAGGAGTTAGCCATAATCGCATCAAGCGGATCATGTTCGGCAACGAAATGGTCAGGAGCAATTTCGCTAAGCCGCGGAACATAGTCCGTTTCGCCCGAGGACAACTTGCTGGGCAAGAAACGCAATGTGGCCTTGGGATCCATTGGGGACGGTAATTCACCCGGTAATTTAAGCCTTTGACGGTTACGCTCAACATCCGGATCAGGAATCGGAACCGCCGATATCAGGGATTTGGTGTAGGGGTGTATTGGTTCAGAACATATCACTTCACCATCGCCCAATTCGACAATGCGACCCAAGTACAAAACCATGATTCGGTTAGACACTGCGCGTACAACTGACAGGTCATGACTAATGAAAATCATCGACAAACCGAACTCTTGTTGCAATTCTCGCAACAATTCCACGATCTGGGCCTGAATGGACACGTCCAGTGCCGAAACGGCTTCATCGCAAATGATCAACTTTGGTTTGTTGATCATTGCCCGAGCGATTCCGACGCGCTGATTTTGCCCACCTGACAGTTCATGTGGATAACGGTTGATCATATTGGTTGGCAGGCCAACACGTTCCATCATCTCGGCGACCAGGTCCTTACGTTCGCGTTCCGTCAGGTCTGGTCGATAGGTTTTTAATGGTTCCGCGATTGAGGCCGAGATTGTCATCCGTGGATCAAGGCTGGCGAGTGGATCCTGGAATACAATCTGCAGATCCTTGCGGTATTTGTTCAACTCGGACCGTTTCAACCCGACGATCGGATGGCCCAGCCAGCTGACGTTGCCCGCACTGGGTTCGATCAATTGCAGAACCGCCCGCGCCAGCGTGGACTTGCCGCAACCGGATTCACCCACAACACCCAGCGTTTCGCCCTTGCGAATATCAAAGCTGACACCATCCACGGCCTTGAGAGGCACCTTGTGGCCGAATAATCCGCCCGGAACATGGATTGGGAAATGAACCTTGACGTCGTCAACGCGCAGCAGCGGCTCTTCGGTCTTGCCCAAGGCTTTGGGCGCGTCACCGGCGTCGATGCGAGGCATCGCCTCAAGCAAGGTGCGAGTGTACTCGTGTTGCGGTGCGCGAAAGACTTCACGGGTTTCCCCGGCCTCGACAAATTGACCAAGGCGCATGACCTGTATGCGGTCGCACATCCGCGCGACGACGCCCATGTCATGGGTGATCAAAGCAATGGCTGTGCCTTCGTCTTTTTGCAGTCGCACCATCAGGTCCAGAATGTCGGCCTGTACGGTGACGTCCAGCGCCGTTGTGGGTTCATCCGCGATCAACAATTTCGGGCTGCACAGCATCGACATGGCAATCATGACTCGCTGACGCATCCCGCCCGACAGCTCGTGCGGGTACTGATCCAATCGCCGTTTCGCCTCGGGGATACGAACGCGGTCCAACCATTCAAGGCATCGCGCTTTGGCGGCAGAGCCCTGCAAACCCTCATGCACTTGCAGCACTTCGCGCATCTGTTGACCGACCCGCAAATGCGGGGTCAGGGCGGTGAGCGGGTCCTGAAAGATCATACCTACATCATCGCCGCGGATGCGGTTCAGCTTGTTCACTGGCAAGTTCAGGATTTCCTGACCGTTCAGCATGGCAGACCCCGTTGCACGGCCAGCCGGAGGCAATAGCCCCATCGCTGCCATGAAGGTCTGGCTTTTGCCCGACCCGCTTTCGCCGACGATGCCCAGACACTCGCCTGGATTGATGTCGAAACTGATGCCCTTGACGGCTTCGACGATGCCATCTGGAGTATCGAACTGAACGCTCAGGTCTTTGATGGAAAATAGACTCATATCAGCGATCCTTCGGGTCCAGAGCGTCACGCAAACCATCACCGATGAAAAACATGGTGATGATGATGGCAACGTAGAAAGTCAGGGGATAAAGAAGCTGCCACAAAGTGCCATAGCCCATGGTCCCGGCACCTTCGGCAATCAGACGGCCCAAAGAGGTGTAGGGTTCAGAGATTCCGAGACCTAAAAACGAAATGAAACTTTCGGTCAGGATCATTTCGGGAACCAACAGCGAGGCGTACACGATCACAACGCCCAACAGGTTGGGCAGAATGTGGCGATACATGATGGTAAACTCACTGACACCGGCGGCACGAGCGGCTTCGATGAATTCGCGGTTCTTCAGCGTCAGGGTTTGCCCCCGAACGATCCGCGCCATGGTCAGCCAACCGACTGCACCCAACGCGATGAACAGCATGAAAAAGGACCGCCCTGCCACGACCAGCAGAAGGATGATGATCAGAGTTGCCGGGATCGCCAATAGGATGTCGACAAAGCGCATCATGGCGTTGTCGGTACGCCCTCCGATATAACCAGCGGCAATGCCATAGCAAGTGCCAACGATCAACGCAGTTGCAGCCCCAATCAGACCAACCAGCAGCGATGTAGTGGTCGCCTGAATGACACGGCTGTAAAGGTCGCGCCCCAGATCATCGACACCGAAATAGTGACCAGTCTCGATCGAGGGCATTCCCATGCCGCGTACGTCACCCATAACGTTCCAGTCGATCTCTTCATTGGACCAGGCTGCAAAATATGGTCCGATAATCGTGAACAGCACGATCAGACCCAAAACAAAAACACTGGCCATTGCGGCCTTGTTGCGGACAAAACGCATACGTGCGTCCTGCCAGAGCGAGCGCCCCTGAATGACCGTGTAATCTGTGATTTCTTCGGCCAGATGGGCGGCTTTTTGAGATTTTCCAAGCATGAGCCAGCCCCTCAGTAACGAATTTTCGGATCAAACCAGGCATAAGCCAGGTCGGTCAGAAGGTTCACGACAACGGTCAATGCGCCATAGAGAATGGTAACCCCCAGGAGCACCGCATAGTCACGAGACAGTGCAGAGCCAACGTAGGCCTGACCAAGACCACCGGTCGAGAAATAGATATCGACAAAGACTGAACCCGTAAGCACGTAGACGAACACCGGCCCGAGATATGAGACAACCGGCAACAACGTAGGTTTCAACGCATGACGCCAAATTACGGTTCTGGTCGGCAAGCCCTTGGCGCGCGCGGTACGGATGAAGTTCGAGTTCAGAACTTCGAGCATCGACGAACGCGTGATCCGTGCAATCGAACCCATATAGGATGTTGCCAGCGCAATCACCGGCATGACCAGATATTGCCATTGGCCTCCGTTCCAGCCACCTCCCGGCAACCAGCCCAGCCACAGGGTGAAGGTAAGGATCAGGATCGGCCCCATGATGAAGTTTGGCAGAGCTTGCGCCGCGATACCAAGACCAACAGCGAAATAATCGATCCAGCTATTGTGTTTGATCGCGGCTGCGATCCCAAGGCTTACACCAACGGCAGTTGCAACAAGAAATGAAAGCGAGCCATAGGTCAGGGAAATCGGAAACCCTTGAGCGATAATGTCGTTGACGTCCCTGTCCTTGAACTTGAAGGACGGGCCGAAATCAAAATGCACGACGATGTTGTACAGGTAGTCCCAGAGCTGTTTCCACAACGGTTGGTCCAACCCATAGCGCGCCTCAATATTGGCCAGAACCTGCGGCGGCAGCGGCCGTTCTGAGGTAAATGGCCCACCGGGTGCTACGTGCATCAGGAAAAAACAGGCGACGATCAGCAACAGGATCGTCGGAATGGCGATCAGCAGTCGCCGCAGACTGTAGGCAAGCATTTCATGCCCCCATGTTTATTGGCCCTGCCCCGGATGCCTCCGGGACAGGGCGTGGTTCTATGGCGATTATTCGGCGACCTTGTACAGGTTCTTCGAATACCAGTTCTGCTCGACGTTGTTGACGGGCCAGTTCCCTACATCGCTGTCCATCATGTAAACGCCTGCATAGTGATAGATCGGGATTACAGGAGTTTCCTGTGCAATAATCCGCTCTACTTCGGTATAAAGCGGTGCCGGATCGTCCGAAGTTTTGGCTTCGGCCAGCAGCTCATCAACGCGTGCGTTGTTGTACTTTCCGTCGTTGTAACCGGAATCCGATTGCAGCAGATCAAGGAAGGTCGAGGCTTCGTTATAGTCGCCACACCATGCGCCGCGAGCCAGTTCGAAGTTCTGGTTACCGCGCTCTTCCAGGAACACTTTCCATTCCATGTTTGCCAGCTCTGCATTGACGCCCAGCTTCTGTTTCCACATCTGGCTGAGTGCCACGGCCACTTTCTTGTGCGCCTCTGAGGTGTTGTAAACCATCTCAAAGCTCAGCGGATTATCCGGACCATAGCCCGCTCCTGCCAGCAACTCTTTTGCAAGCTCATCGCGCTCAGCCTGGCTCATCGAAGCCATCTCCACGTCAGGAACCGTAAAGTTGGCAGTGGCGGCGGGTGCGAACGTGTAAGCCTGGGGCTGACCACCAGCCATCACCTTTTCAGTAATGATCGCGCGATCCACGGCCAGGGACAGTGCCTGACGGACGTTGGGGTCCTTGAACGCTTCGGGACCGCTGTCAGAGACGTTGAAGGTATAGTAATAGTTGCACAAACGAGGGAAGCTGATGGCTTCATCCGGATGCTCCTGCTGCAGGCGCGGGAACTGACCGGCAGGAACTTCGGTGCGATCCAACTCACCCGCAAGGTAGCGGGTCAGGGCGACATTCTCGTCATTGATGACCAATGCCACAACTTTTTCGATAATGGTGTTGTCATTGTCCCAGTACATCTCGTTGCGCTCACGCACCGAACGTTCCTGTGGCAGATGCTCAGTCAGGACATAGGCGCCGTTCGATACGATGTTTTCCGGCTTAGTCCATGCATCGCCGAATTCTTCAATCACTTTCTGCGGCGCAGGGAAGGTTGTCGAATGCGTGGTCATCTGAGGGAAATAGGGGAGGGGCGTGCTCAGTGTGACTTCTAGAGTGTGGTCGTCAATGGCTTTGACACCCAGATCATCCACTGATTTTTCACCCGCAATGATCTCAGCCGCGTTTTCAATCGACATCAATTCCATGAACCACGCGTAGGGCGATGACAGCTCAGGATCGACAGCACGTTTCCATGCAAAAACGAAGTCACCTGCGGTAACCGGATCTCCGTTTGACCATTTCGCGTTATCGCGGAGGGTAAACGTATACACATCCTTGGTGTCATTGACCGAGTATTCGGTGGCAACGCCGGGGACCAGATTACCATCTTCGTCCTGGTTCATGAGACCTTCGAACAAGTCGCGCACGATTTCGGCGCCCGACACATCTTCAACCACTTGCGGGTCGACCGAGCTGTGCTCATCCAGAATGCGATAGATAAACGTCTGATCATCCGCCAGCGCTTCGCCGGTTTCGGGGTGGGTTCCTGCGGCGATTGCTGCGCCAGTTATGATGGTCGAGGACAACAGTCCCGCCAATGAAGTACGGACAATTTTGTGCATGTGATTACTCCCATTATTATGTGGCGTCGGGCTATCCTGCTATTGCAGCGGATACCCATCTACCTGTGTGTCTCCGACAATTGCCGTGCGTTCACCTTGATCTAGATCGCGGCAGAGTCCAAATTTCAGACCATTTCCATTGGGCAGCGTCGGAAAGCCGATTGCGAAAGTTCTCTTTCACTGCTGCAAAATCTGCTGGTTTTTGGAGAAAGGTAAAGAGTTTTAAGTCGCATTGAAGGCTCAAAGATCGATTGAAACCGTAACGTAAGGGAGCATCGAAAGATTATTCTGAAACGCTTTGCTTTGGTGACATTTTCGTGAAGTCATACAAATTGCAAAGGGCGAATGGGTTTTCGTCAACACGCGCAAATGGCGAATCAGGGCAGAATTCAGGGCTTGAGCGCTGCCTTCAAACGGTCATTTGGAAAACATGTCGGCGCACGGCCTGATGCGGCTTGCCAGCGACCGATCGAACGCCGGGTTTTATATCCAGGCAGACCATCGATGCCGCCTACATCATGACCCTGTTCAACAAGCACTTGCTGCATTGTTGCGATATCCGACCGATAGAGGTTGCCGACGTCCCCCCAGCGCCCGCGAAAATCGCCAACACCGTATTGGATGCGATCGCCGACATGGCCCACAAACAAAGCATAGAGGTCACTGGTATTATAGTCTTTGAGGACATAGAAATTGGGCGTGACGATGAAAGCCGGACCGCTGCGACCTGCGGGCATCATCAGATAACCTTCGGCAGCCAGTTCGTGCGCTGGAAAAGGTTTGCCAGCAACACGGCTGACGCCCATTGCTGCCCAATCCCGGATAAGACGCCCTTGATCAGGCCCTTCTAACGCGCATGAAACGGTTTTTGGCAGATTAACCTCAAATCCCCAATCGCGATCCGCAATCCATCCGTGCTCTTCAAGATAGGCTCCAATCGACGCAATAGTATCTGCGGCTGAGCCCCAGATATCCGCCCTGCCATCGCCATCGCCATCGCGCGCATAGGTCAGAAAATTTGTAGGCATGAATTGTGGCTGACCCAATGCTCCTGCCCAACTGCTCTTTAGTTCTCTTCCTTGCGCATGACCCGCTTCGGCAATTTGCAGTGCTGCGATCAGTTCTGCGGTGAAATAATCGGCGCGCGTGCTCATGAACCCTTTCGTGCTCAGAACCTGAAATGCATCGTGTCGGATTGGTACCTGACCATATCCACTCTCGCGTCCCCAAATGGCCAGAATGATGCGTGCGGGCACACCGGTTTCAGCTTCAACGCGTGCCAGGGTTTCTGCGTGACGTCTGGCCATTTTACGGCCGACCGACGTGGCGCCCTGTACGGATCCGGCATTAAAATACCGACCCGGCGAGCCAAACTCGGCTTGACGCTGGACCTTTGGTGTTTTTTGAGGGCTGCCCGGCGGCACCAGATCCGGCAGATCCCAATTTAGATTCACCCCATCAAAAGCTTGCTGAAAAGTTTGCTTGGAAACACCCTTTGCCTTTGCTTGTGGCCAGATGGTTTGTTGCAGCCAGCTCTGAAACTGACGTTCAACAAAAACACGATCCTGCGCCAACAAAGGAGCTGCCAGAACAATCAGGAAAAGAACAGTGAAAACGAAACGCATGGAACCGATCTTGCGCGCCCGTGACGTGGTGTCAACAATCGCCTTTAGGAGCAAAATCGCAAAAGCCCTTGAGAAAATCCGTGACTCTGCCAATAGTTGCCGGGAACCCCCGCCGCAAGAGGATCATCAGGCGTGACCTTTTCCCGGATGTCTTCGATCGCAGTGCCCGCTCTGGTAACGCTAGTTGCGCTGTTGCTGACAGTGCAGGCCGCTGGGGCAAGTGATAGTTTCATGGACCCTCAGGGGCCAATCGCCGAAATCCAAAAAAAGCACCTTCTGCGAGCGACCGCTCTGATCCTGATTGCGGTGATCCCGGTTTTGGTCTTGGTGCCGCTGGTCGCTTATAGGTATCGCCGACGTAAAGGTGGAAACGCATATTACAAACCGCACTGGGATTTCTCGGCAAAGCTTGAGGTATTGATGTGGGGTGTACCGGTGCTGATTGTGGCGATCCTGTCATTCTACCTTTGGAAAACCACATACCGTCTTGATCCCTATGCAGCCCCGTTCGGGGAGGAGCCTGCCTTGCGGGTGCAGGTGGTAGGCCTCGATTGGAAATGGCTGTTCATCTACCCCGATCTTGGAATCGCCACAGTCGGAGAGTTTGGCATCCCGATCAAAAAGCAGGTCGCGATTACGCTGACGACCGACACAGTGATGCAATCGTTTATGATCCCTGCATTGGCTGGGCAAATCTACGCCATGCCTGGCATGACAACGCAACTGCATGTGGTGGCCGACTCGCCCAATACGATGCAGGGTGAGAACACGCAGTATAATGGTCGCGGGTTCACCAAGCAGAAATTTCTAACGCAGGCTATGCAACCCGTGGATTTCGCGGCTTGGGTCGCCAGCGTCCGGGCGCATGGTATTCCGTTGACAGAAGACACGTATCAGACACTGGCCATGCGCACGGATCGGGACGAAGTTCAGGCGGCGTTAGGAACCGAACTCATGCCGCTGAACGCGCTTTATTTTACACTGGAAGAAGGTGATTTGTTCCGCTTGATCCTGCATCGTTATCACAGCGGGGAGCCTCTTGCCCTTGGCCCGCAACCCGGCACCACTGCGTACGGGTCGGAGGCAAAACAATGACTTCAGTCGAGACTGGCATTTTGGGTCGCCTGAGTTGGGATGCGTTGCCGATCACCGGGCTCATCCGGGCGCCCGGTGCCAATGAAATCATCGCCAACGCTGCGGCCGGTATAGTGATAGTGGGCGCTTTGACGGTGCTGTTCCTGCTAACGTGGTTTCGCCTTTGGAGCCCTCTCTGGCGGGATTGGTTGACCAGCGCTGATCACAAGAAAATCGGCATCATGTATATCGTCTTTGCCATCGTCATGCTGGCAAGGGGCGTGTTGGAAGGTGTTGTGATGCGGGCCCAACAGGCGGCAGGTCCGGGCGATGGATTTCTGAAGCCCGAACATTTCGCCGAGCTATTCAGCACCCACGGCACCATCATGATCTTCTTCGTTGCCGTCCCCTTTGTCTTTGGAGTGGCAAACTATCTGGTTCCGTTGATGATCGGCGCGCGGGACGTTGCATTTCCGGTTATGAACCAAATCAGCCTTGGCCTGACGGTATCGTCCGGCATGATGTTGATGGTCTCGCTGGTGGTTGGCGAGTTTTCGACCGGAGGTTGGACCGCATATCCGCCTTACACAGGCGCCGCGTTCAATCCCGGCGTCGGGCCGGATTATTGGATTTGGGCCATTGTTGTCTCGGGCGTAGGCACCACTCTCACTGGTATCAATTTTGCCGTCACAATTTACAAGCTGCGTGCACCTGGGATGAAATTCATGCGGTTGCCGATGTATTGCTGGACGATCATCTGTAGCTCAATCCTGATCGTCTTTGCCATGCCGCCCCTAGGCGTGGCGGCGCTGTTGCTGGCCGCTGATCGGTATCTGGATTTCCATTTCTTCACCAATGATCTTGGTGGAAACATGATGAACTATGCCAACCTGTTTTGGCTGTTCGGTCACCCAGAGGTCTATCTGCTGGTCCTGCCTGCTTATGGCATCTATTCCGAAGTCTTTGCCACTTTTTCGGCCAAGCGCCTTTATGGCTATAACTCGCTGGTCATTGCCACGATGTCGATTGCAGTATTGTCTTTCACAGTATGGCTGCATCATTTCTTCACCATGGGCCAAAGCGCGCTGATCAACGCGGTATTCGGCATTGCGACGATGCTGATCGCGATCCCAACCGGTGTGAAAGTCTATGACTGGATGGCCACGCTCTATCGCGGGCGGATACGGTTTTCCGTTCCGATGCTCTATGGTCTAGCCTTTTTGATGCTGTTCGTGATTGGTGGCCTTAGCGGGGTAATTCTGGCCAATCCGACGATTGACTATCAGGTCCACAACACGTTGTTCCTTGTGGCGCATTTCCACAACGTCCTTCTGCCCGGAGTACTGTTTGCGCTGCTCGCGGGCTATAATTACTGGTTCCCGAAAGCCTTCGGTTTTCGCCTCAACGAATTCTGGGGACGCGTCTCGGTCGTCTGCTGGACCGTGGGTTTCTTGCTGACTTTTATGCCGCTTTACTTTGTTGGTTTGATGGGAATGCCGCGCCGGTCCTACAGTTGGGAGGACCCGAGTTTTCACCCCTACATGATCATTGCCGTAATTGGTGCATTGGTCATCACCTGCGGGTTGTTCTCGATCCTCATTCAACTTTGGGTCAGTATCCGCAATCGTGAAAAAACCCGTGCTCCGATAGGTGATCCGTGGGACGGGCGTACACTGGAATGGTCGATTCCGTCTCCGCCACCGCCCTACAACTTTGCCATCATCCCGGAGGTCACCGACCGCGACAACTTTGCCGCCGCCAAAGAGCGCGCTGCAGCTTATCCCAAACCTGAAGCCTATGAATATATCGAGATGCCGCGCAATACCGGCATCGGATTCATTCTCTGCGTGCTCAGCGGTGTCTGGATGTTCGCGCTGGTTTGGTGGATTTGGTGGCTGGCGCTCCTGATGACGATTGCTATCATCCTGGCGATTATCATCTGGAGCTTTGATACCAGCACCGAAATCATCATTCCTGCCGAAGAGGTCCGCAAAGACCATGAAGCTTGGCTGGACCTTGTCCATAGCACTGCAGCAGTGGATCGCGATTATGAAATCGCCCCAGAAAATCGCGGTCTCGCACGCCCGGATATGGAGGTCGTGACATGAGGCGCGCACCCACGCAAAGCTATCCGGGCATCAACCTTGGCGAAGGCCATGCGAGCGCCCACAAAGCCACCGAGGTTGTCACTTTTGGCTTCTGGGTCTTTCTTATGAGCGATCTGGTCTATTTCGGCCTGATGTTCGCGATCTACATCACGATGATTGATGCACAGGCCGGTGGGCCCGGACCACATGAATTGTTTGATCTGAAAAGCATCTTTGCTCAAACCCTGATATTGTTGACGAGCAGTCTGACCGTAGGGCTTGCGATGCTGGCGTTGAAATACAACTTGCCGCGGGCGCGGATCGTTCTGTGGTTTGGAGTAACACTGGTACTGGGGCTTAGCTTTCTGGTTCTGGAGATCCGCGATTTTCTGAACATGGCAGCCCAGGGCGGTATCCCTCAGCGCAGCGGATTTTTGTCGGCTTTCTATGGCCTTGTGCCACTGCACGGGCTGCACGTCGCGTCGGGGTGCCTGTGGCTGATCGTCTTGGGCATTCAGCTAAGAATGTTCGGACTAACTGACTTGCTGATGTCCCGTATGGTGCGACTGGCATTGTTCTGGCACTTCCTTGATCTGATCTGGGTCGGCATCATCACAATTGTCTATTTTGGAGGGCTGACCTATGGATAGACGCGCTGACCTGCACAAGCGAGAGCGTCGCCGATATGTTATCGGATATGGTGGGTCTCTTCTGCTAACGCTGGCGGTCTTCTTAATCGCTCACCGATACGGGATTGAAACCAAAGGGGTCTATCTTAGCATCGGCCTGCTGGGCTTGGCACAGTTGGTTGTGCAGTTGGTGTACTTTCTTCATATCGACAGGCGGCGCAGCAGCCGAGAGGATCTGGACCTGATCCTATTCTCAACGCTGGTCTTATTGATTATCATCGGCGGGACGGTCTGGATTCTAGGTAATTTGGCCATTCGGATGCACCTGCAGATGATGTGATCCGCCAAGCCCTGACCCGCTTGTAGCCGCATCAGGAATGGTTCTTCGCACCACCATCATTCGTTCCATAACCGGTGACTCGATTGGTCAGGCCATCAGGACCAATCCTAACCAAAGCGCGATCCAGCACAGAACCAGACTGAGAATTATGTTACCAGCTGCGAACGCGATGGTTCTTTCACGGTTCAACTGCAGTGACTGATAAGCAAAGCTGGAAAACGTTGTGAAGCCACCGCAAAAGCCGAATACCAATCGGTTCTGTTGCTCGCTCATTTCGATTTCCCCGCCGAGATAACCAACCCACAGACCAAGCAACAGGCTGCCTGCCACATTCACGATCAGTGTAGCGTAAGGCAGATCGTGGGTCACCTGAAGCGTCAACCAGTGGCGCAGTACAGCACCTGCTCCTCCTCCCAGCGCAAACATGACGTGCAGATGCAGGTCGTTCATTCTGGATGCCTCCAAGGCAAGTACTTTCGACCCAACGCTTCACCCAAAGCCGCTGCGGCTAAGCCAATTGCGATTTCTGCCCCGAAGGCGGTGATGACGTACCAACCGGTGGTTTCGGCCAAACGCTCCAACTCGGCCACAAATGAAGAAAAAGTAGAAAGGCCTCCGCAAAACCCTACAGCACCCAAGTGCAGCACATGTGCATGAACTTTGTGGCGGATAGAATAAAGCCAGCCAAGGATGAAGCAGGCCACAATGTTAATACCGAACGTCTCTGTCAGAAATGGAGCACCGGGTATCGGCACCGTGAACAGTTCGCGTAGCAGCGAACCCGCAGCACCACCAACAAAGACGGCTGCGTACATCTGGGCACTACGCCTGAGGGCAGGTGCAGTTTGTGACACCTAGATTGATCCCGCTCTTACCTGTGTCTTATCCCGCATATAGATTGCGAATGGACCGATCAACTGCCCTTGCTAACTCAACCGTTACTAACGACAGATTAGCAAGGTCTTGCAAATTCAGTTGAATCTGGTTCACGTTTAAAAACATCTGCCGGGCTTCGAGCCCACGATCCAGCCGAGGATACACAGCTCTTTACGCCACCCAGGGAGGTCAGGGATGATTGTTCGCAGACTATATTATGTGCTCAGCTTTGTGGTCCTGCCACTTACCCTATTGCTGGGGTATTTCTGGTCCTCTGCGAATTGGCTGTTGGTCATTCTGATCCCGTACGCGATTGTAGGAATGTACGATATGCTGACGACCAAGCATAACGTATTGAACAACTATCCCGTTCTCGGCCACTTCCGCTATATGCTGGAATTTGTCAGCCCCGAAATCCGGCAGTATTTTGTGGAAACCAACGAAAGTGGTCGACCTTTCAATCGGATTATCCGCAGTCTGGTCTATTCCCGCGCCAAAGGGCAGGTGGATACGCAGGCATTCGGGACCCAGTACGACATACTGAGTGTCGGTTATCATCGTTCAAACCATTCACTTTCGCCAAAACATGTCGATGAAAGTGAGGAGCGGATTATGCTTGGCGGGCCTCAGTGCGACAAACCCTATAACGCTTCGCGCCTGAATGTTTCAGCGATGAGCTTTGGTGCACTCAGCGCAAATGCGATCCGGGCACTGAACGGTGGCGCTAAGGATGGCGGGTTTGCACATAATACCGGCGAAGGAGGGCTATCCCCGCACCATCTGGCTGAGGGTGGTGACATCATCTGGCAAATCGGAACAGGGTATTTTGGATGTCGCACCGCCGATGGGGGTTTCGACAAGGACAAATTCGCCGAAAAAGCCAAATTGGATGTGGTGAAGGCAATCGAGATTAAGCTTTCACAAGGGGCAAAACCGTCTCATGGAGGGGTATTGCCGGCCGCAAAGGTGGACGAGGAAATCGCGGAAATCCGAGGCGTTCCTGTGCATCAGGATGTAATTTCACCCCCTATACACTCGGCGTTCGATGGGCCGACAGGGTTGATGCAGTTTGTTCAGCATCTGCGGGAAATGTCTGGCGGTAAGCCGATTGGCTTCAAACTGTGCATCGGCCAACCTTCGGAATTCATGGCGATCTGTAAAGCCATGTTGGAAACCGGCATACTGCCCGATTTTATTACCGTTGATGGTGCCGAAGGAGGGACCGGCGCGGCGCCGGTTGAATTTACCAACCGTCTGGGGATGCCCCTGAACGAAGGGTTGATCTTTGTAAACAATTGCCTGCGTGGGATTGGAGTGCGCGACAAGGTGCACGTGATTTGCTCGGGCAAGGTTGCGACGGGTTTCGACATGGTCGAGAAAATGGCCTTGGGTGCTGATATGTGCAACGCGGCGCGGGCGATGATGTTTGCCGTTGGGTGCATTCAAGCACTGCATTGCAATACCAATCGGTGCCCTTCGGGCGTGGCGACGCAGGATCCGATCCGGGGCCGAGCGGTAAACGTGCCGCAGAAACGTCAGCGTGTGCACCGGTTCCATGACGCGACATTGGAAAGCTTCCGCGAGATCTTGGGTGCTATGGGCAAAGCCAAGGTTTCTGAATTGCGACCCAGCGATATCCTCCGTCGCATGGCAGATGAGGGAGAACGATCTTACGCTGAGCTTTACAGCTTTCTGGAAGAAGACGCATTGCTGGGCAAAACCGTGCCGCAGGAATATGCTGCGGACTGGCAGGCAGCTTCGGCCAGCCAGTTCTGACAACCCCTAGCTTGGGCTTGATCGTGGGTTGTTCTGCACGTGAGTATTAATTTTGCGGATACTCCATTCAACCGCATCCCGCATGGTCCGGCCCAAGGCCACATCAAATGCTTCGACTAGATCAGGGGTCTGATCAGTCGTGGCCATTACGTTTTCCCTGAACGAGCTGGAGGCGATAATCTTGTCCTCGTACTCATCGATGATTTTGATGTTGATGCGCACTTCCACGCGCACCGTTTTTGAGTCTCCGGTTTCGCTGACGACTATGCCCTGAAACTCGCGCAAATCGGGTGCAATCACATAATCAGCCCGCAGGCCAACCGTCGATCGCCCCACGGCCGCAACCTTGCCGGAGTTTTCATAGCTTTCAACCATCAGCGCCTGAACGATCAATGGCGCGCGATCCACCCAACGGGCCCGAGGCAGGTATTGAACTTGCAGCAAAGTTGGCTGAACGGCGATCTGATCGGTGTTTACCGCTGCCGTCGCTGTGGGTTCCTCAACAACGATCTGTTTCTGTATGCGCGGCAGCGAAGACGAGAACGTGCTCTTTGGGGTTAGCAAATAGAGATCGTTGGGCTTTGAGGCTTGCCGCAGCGTTCCTAGGCCAGTGCAACCCGTCATTGCGGCCAATATCAGAGACAGTGTTAAGGGCCGTATCATTGACGAAACTCCGATGCTTGGGTGCCTAACAAAAAGCGGGCGGGGTCGCGTTCGACCTTGTCGACCAGTCGGTCGAGACTAATCACCAGACGCTGCGATTCCTCGATGAAGCGGATAAACTGAGGCAAGCCAACGCGCAAGAAATCCGAGACCTGACGGCGGTTATCCTGAACGACGCCATCGATGGTACCCAACAGATCTGACGCCGATTTAGAAGCGCTCAGGACGTCGTCTGATATTTCGTCGATTTTTTCGGTGATGTTCGAGACGGTTTCCGCGACTTGATTGGCTGCCTTACTTACATCGGCTGCGACCGGAGATATATCCTCGTCCATCACGCGATTGGCCGAGTCGAATGCTCGCTCGGCCGAGTCTAGCGCCCCTTTGGCCGAGTTCATCGTGGATGTAACCGATTCAAGGGTCGTGTTTGCGTTCAGAACAGTTTCACTTATCACGCTAAGTGTCAGGCTGCCCTCATCTGACAGTCGTGTCAGCCTTTCGGCAAGGATTGAACCCCGCTCGACAAAGGGTCGAATCTCCTCCTGAATTACGTTTTCAGCGCTTGCAATGGCGGTGTTTGCAGTCTCAAGAGTTGTTTTGGCAGTTTCTGACGTCTCTTTGATGCTCTTGAGCGTATCGGTTCCTGTACTCAACGTTGTTTCGGCCGTGTTCGCCAACGTATCCAATCTCTTGGTGAATTCGCCAACATCTTTAGCGGCACCGCCCAGATCCGACGAAAGCGACTGGAAATCCGTCAGTGTTTTATCCAGTTTGCCCGACGCTTCTGCCAGATTGTTCAGTATATCAGACACCGCCTTGCGATTGTTCTCATCTACAACGGAATTGAGGTTCTCCAGCAGGGTGACCGCCTTTTCCAGAACCTCTGGTGCGCCTTCGAGTAAGGACTGGATTGAGCTGCGCTTGCTTGTGATGACACTATTCTGGGGCAATTTCTGTGCGGTTGGTGATCCACCGGACAACTCAACATATGCCACGCCGGTGACGCCCAGAGACTGCAATTGCGCGATGGTTTCCTTGGTGACGGGGATGCCTGCATCAATCTCAAGCCGAACCCTTACTTTCGAGGGGTCATCTTTGTCCAGATCCAGGGAAATTACCTGTCCCACCGGCAAGCCGTTATAATTCACGCCACCGGCGGCAGACAGGCCCGAGACATTGTCGAACAACACATCATAGTAAGCGTATTGACGGGTTACTTCGAATTTGGCGAGCCATAGGAAGAACCCGAAGGCACCAAGAATGCCCGCCAAGGTGAACGCACCAATCAGGATATAATTCGCTCGGGTCTCCATCGCCTCTACCTGTCCTGCCCCTTCTGTTGTGCCGCACGGGCGCGGGGGCCTGTGAAATATTCCTGAACCCAAGGATGATCGACCTTGGTCATCCCTTCTATCGGACCTTCAACCAGCACACGCTTTTCCGCAAGTACAGCGATGCGGTCACAAATGGCGTATAAACTGTCCAGATCATGCGTCACCATGAACACAGTCAGACCAAGCGCGTGCTGTAGTTCACCAATCAAATCATCATAAGCGGCAGCCCCGATCGGGTCCAACCCAGCAGTTGGTTCGTCCAGAAACACGATTTCGGGATCCAATGACAGGGCGCGGGCCAACGCGGCGCGTTTGCGCATACCCCCGGACAGTTCCGAGGGGAACTTGCTGCAACTTAGCTGAGGTAGTCCGACCAGACTGATCTTAAGCCCCCCAAGCGCGGCCATCAGTTTTTCACTTATGCCGGTATGTTCACGCAGAGGCGCCATCACGTTTTGCAGCACGGTCAGCGAGGAAAACAGCGCTCCGTCCTGAAAGGCGACACCCCAGCTTTTTTCGATGCGCTGACGCTCTTCTTCGGGGCCGTTCAGGACATCAACGCCCAGAACTTCGATGCTGCCCGACTTAGGCTTGTTCAACCCAACGATCGTGCGCAATAGCACCGACTTACCGGTGCCCGAGCCGCCGACCACACCCAGAACTTCACCACGCCAGACATCCAGATCAAGATTGTCATGGACCACTTGTTCTCCAAATTGATTGGTCAGATGGCGCACACGAATAACGGCTTCGCGTTTCGTATCGGATTGGGTTTTGTTTTGCAGCGCGGCCCCATCCATCTCATATCCCCATTTCTGAGAAAAAGATCGAGAACAGCGCGTCTATCGCAATTACCATGAAGATCGATTGCACGACCGAGGCTGTCGTCCGCTGACCAACACTTTCCGATGAACCTTTGACCTGCATGGCTTGCCAGCAAGCAATAACTCCGATCACCAACGCGAAGAAAGGAGCTTTGATCATTCCAACGGCAAGTTGTGCCACCCCAGTATTTTCCTTCAACCGGGTCAGGAACATGCCAGGGCTCACTCCAAGGTCGATCCAACTCATCAAAGCGCCACCGATTAAACCTGCCATGTCGGCCACAAAGCCCAGGATTGGCAGCATGATAAGCAAGGCTACGACACGCGGGATGACGAGAACTTCGATCGGGTCAAGCCCGAGTGTCCGCATCGCATCAATTTCTTCCTGCACCTTCATGGAGCCGATTGAGGCGGTAAAGGCCGATCCAGAACGGCCTGCGACTATAATCGCGGTTAGCAGGATACCCAGCTCTCGCAGGATAGAGATTGAGATCAGCTCCACTACAAAGATCTCGGCCCCAAACTGTTTTAACTGAGTCGCACCCTGGAACGCTAAGACAACCCCAATCAAAAAGCCCATCAAGGAAACGATCGGCAGAGCTTTGAAGCCGACCTGCTCCATCTGCGAGAACAAAGCAGCACGCCGCAACCGCCAGGGCATGATCAAAGTTCGAACCAAGCGATGCAGGGTAAGGCCCAGGAAACCGACGATCGACAACG
This sequence comes from Ruegeria sp. YTSA064, assembly GCF_059610325.1. NCBI lineage: Bacteria > Pseudomonadati > Pseudomonadota > Alphaproteobacteria > Rhodobacterales > Roseobacteraceae > Ruegeria > Ruegeria sp. YTSA064. The sequence goes on along the minus strand of NZ_JBXWNK010000006.1, from coordinate 131,259 downwards.
TGTCCTGCCAGGCACCAAAAGTCCTTTGACCGACCCGGGCAACCCAGTTCACAAAACCCTGCGGCGGCAGCTCCTCTCCGGCCGCATCGGGTAAGTTGTGCGATACCGTCTCGATCAACGAAGAATGCGCTGGGGCCACTCCTTCAAGCCGAACCTGGGCCCCATTGGAACTCATCCGTCGTACGAGGTTGGCAACAAGCCATGCCCCTCCGGTATCCAAAGACTCGACTTGTGACATGTCTATCGTAGCATCTTGCCCGTTGGGCATAAGAGTCGCAAAATCCCCTTCAACACGATCCAACGATTGCGTGCGCAAGTCCCCCGATATCCGTATGCAAACGCCGGTTGCGCTCGTCTCAGAATTTATCGTCGGCCGTGTCATAGCCGTATGTGATGGCAAACACTTGGGACCTGCAATGGATTTGTTCAAACAAGCTAAGATTTTACCCTCACGCATGGCGAGTGTGCGACAGTGAAATTCGGGGCGAAGATTGCTAAAGAAACAGTGCAATTGGTCGAAACCCGTCATTTGAATACCAAGATTCTGCTGGCCAAACCTCAAAGGATATTGATAGGCGCGCGGGAGCAAAACAGGTTAATATTCAGATAATTATGGACAAATATCCTTCTTGAGGTATCGTGTGCTGGAATTTCAAGTTGTGGTTGAGTTTGTCGAACGTGCGGCTTGGTCGGCAAATAGATTAGCTTGCAGGGCGCATTTCTGCCTCGCCACCGACGCTTGCACCACATGCCTATTGCGCACGAACTGAGAGGTGGATGATGGTCGATTGGTTGGTGAATATTCTACAGAATTATCCTGAGTTGGCGGTATTTTTGTCGATCGGTATCGGTTTCTTAGTCGGCCCGTGGAAGGTGATGGGATTCAGCCTGGGCACAGTCACCGCAACTTTGCTGGCGGCTGTAGTGATTGGGCAAGCCCAGATTGACATCGACTCGGCCGTTAAATCGACATTCTTCATTATGTTTATATTTGCCGTGGGCTACGGTGTCGGACCGCAGTTCATTCGCGGTTTGAAGGCAGACGGCGCGCGCGAGGTGCTCTTTGCGCTCAGCGTGCTCGCGCTTTGCCTTGTTATTCCGATCATCGCAGCCAAGGTGGCGGGGCTGGAGCTTGGCTATGCAGCAGGGCTTTATGCCGGATCGCAGACGATTTCGGCGGCGATTGGAGTTGCCACTGACCAGATCGGTCAGCTGGGCCTGTCTGCGGAACAGGCCAAGACCTATGCTAACCAGATTCCGATCGCCTATGCGGTGACCTACATCTACGGCACTATCGGGTCGGCCATCATTCTGGCCAAGATCGGCCCGCGCCTGATCGGCGTCGATCTGGTCGCGGCCTGCAAGGAGTATGAGGCCAAGCTGGGTGGCACGACATCGGTGGAAACCGGTGATGGCATCGTCTCAGCTTATCGCGCGATCGAGGCGCGGGCCTTCGAGATCCCAGAAGGTAGCGATCTGCTGGGGCAACCGGTCAAAAACCTGATGCCCGGTATCCGCATCTATGCCGAACGCCTTAGACGCGACGGGAAGATCATTGAGGTAGACGATAACACCGTATTGCAGGTCGGAGATATCGTGATGTTCTCAGGCCGCCGCGCTGATCTGGTGGGGTTGCTTGAGACCAACCTCACAGAAGCTGATGCGCCTGATCTACTGAGTATTCCATCGGAAAAGCTGGATGTGCTGATCACCAGCAAAGAGGTGCATAACAAGACGCTTGAAGAACTAAGCAAATTGTCGATCGCGCGGGGCATTTATGTCTCGAAACTGATGCGCAACATGCAGGATTTGCCGCTGCTGCCAGGCACCGTTGTGCATCGAGGTGACATCGTCACAATTCAGGGCAGCAAGCGGCACGTTGAGGCCGCAATTGCCCAGATCGGCTATGCAGACCGCCCGGTAGATACCACGGATCTGGCCTTTGTGGGTTGGGGCATATTCATCGGTGGGATCATCGGAACTCTGTCAGTCATAATGGGTGGTTTTCCGATCAGCCTTTCCACCACCGGAGGCGCGCTACTGGCCGGGCTGGTGCTGGGCTGGCTGCGCACTGTCCATCCGACATTTGGCCGAATACCTGGCCCGGCGCTCTGGTTGATGAACACGCTGGGTCTGAACGTCTTTATCGCGGTGATCGGGATCACCGCAGGGCCGGGATTTGTCGCGGGGCTGCAACAGGCTGGTATTGCGCTGTTGCTGTGGGGGATCGTCGCAACTTCGCTGCCGATGATTTTTGCGGTCTATGTCGGACATTACGTGTTCAAGTTTCACCCTGCGATCTTGTTCGGCGCCTGTGCCGGCGCTCGGACCACCACAGCTGCATTGGGTATGATCCAAGAAGCCGCGCAAAGTCGCATCCCGGCGCTGGGTTACGGAATGCCGTATGCGATAGGGAACACATTGCTGACCATCTTCGGTATGGTCGTCGTTTTGATCTTAAGCTGATTTGAAGAGGTTCACGGTATGGATAGAGTAACGCTGCACGACTACGAAGCACTCAGCCCGTTTCAGATCAAAGATGAGCTGATCAAACTGGCATCGGCTGAGGCGCACAAGGCCAACAGCGCCTTTCTGAATGCAGGACGAGGCAATCCCAACTGGGTCGCCACCCGCCCACGCGAAGCGTTCTTTGCCCTTGGTCAATTTGCAATAACTGAATCCAAACGCGTGATGGACCATCCTGCTGGTTTAGGCGGAATGCCTGCGCAGAAAGGCTGCCATGAACGGCTGCAGAGTTGGGCGTCTGATCATTCTGAAACACCGGGTGTCGACACGCTGCTTGAGGTCGTGGCGCATGCCATTTCCGCATTTGATTTCGATGCGAATGAATTTGTGCATGAGCTGACGGATTCGATCATCGGTGACAACTATCCGGTCCCCGACCGCATTCTGAAACACAATGCCGCCATCGCCCATGAGTACCTGATGTGGTCCATGTGCCGGGGTCACCGGCCTGACGCTCAGTTCGATCTGTTCGCAGTCGAAGGCGGTACGGCGGCGATGTGCTACATCTTCAAGTCTCTGAAAGCCAATCGGCTGCTGAACCCCGGCGATACCATTGCGCTATGCACACCGATATTCACCCCCTATCTGGAAATGCCAGAGCTGGAGGACTACAGCCTTGAATCTGTCCATGTGGAGACCGACGAGGAAGACGGGTTCCAACTGACTGACCACGCTGTGGGAAAGTTGAAAGATCCCAAAGTAAAGGCGTTCTTTCTGGTCAATCCCGGCAATCCGTCTTCAGTTGCGCTCAGCACCGCTTCGTTGCGCAAGTTGGCGGATTTAGTGGAAAATCAACGTCCTGACTTGATCGTGCTGACAGATGATGTCTACGGCACCTTTGTGCATGATTTTACCTCGGTCATGGGCCATCTGCCGCGCAATACGATCGGAGTATATTCCTATTCGAAGTATTTTGGCTGCACCGGCTGGCGGCTTGGAGTGATTGCCGTAGCGCAAGACAATATCTTCGATCTGAAACTGGCGGATCATCCGGACGAGATCAAACAGGCCTTGGACAAGCGCTATGGCACACTCAGCCTGACGCCACGGGATATCCGCTTTATTGACCGGTTAGTGGCCGATAGTCGCGATGTCGCTCTAAACCACACAGCGGGTCTATCACTGCCGCAGCAGGTTATGATGACTCTGTTTTCGCTGTGCGAATTGGTCGATAGCAAGAAAATCTATCAGACCGCCTGCATGGAACTGGTTCATCGCCGTTTTAAACTCCTGACCGAAGCGATGGGGATCGAGGTGCAGGCAGGTGAGCACTACGACGCATATTACGGCATCATCGATTTTGAATACTGGCTGCGAAAATATGTCGGCGAAGATGTCGTGGCTTGGATTAAACAGAATGTTCACCCGTTGGATATCGCGTTCAAGTTGGCCGAAGACTATGGCATCGTTTTGCTAAACGGCAGCGGATTTGATGCACCCGGATGGTCGGCCCGCGTGTCCTTCGCAAACCTGCCGGATGAAGCCTATTCGCAGATCGGAATAGCTGTTCGATCGGTTGCGCGGGGCTACGTGCAGGCCTACCGCGCCGCGAACAATTTGCCGCTGCATGGCTAGATCAAATTCCCTACACCTGTGCCTGAACTGGTGTTACCCATAGGCGCAGGGGAGGATGAATTTGGAGATATCTGAACAACGCATTAAGGCGATGACAACGGCTGGCCTGAACCTGATCGGGCAAGCGCTGTCGATCTATGACAGTCAGTTGCGCCTTGTAGTCAGCAATTTGAGATTTCAGGAAATGTTCGGATTGCCGGATGAGCTTGTCGAACCAGGTGCATTGTTCCACGACACCATTCACTTTCTCGCCAGCCGTGGCGAGTACGGCCCGGACGGTGATGTCGCCGAAATGGTTGAGACCCGCGTTGCTCAGGCGTTGGCGTTCGAGCCACACTACATGGAGCGTACTCGACCCAATGGCCAAGTGATCTCGGTCGAAGGTGCGCCCTTGCCGAATGGTGGTTGGGTGGCTGTTTACACAGACATTACGCGCACAAAGCGGGTGGAAGATTTGCTGCGAGCCCGCTCAGAAGAACTGTCCGGCCAACTTTTAGGACACGCCGAAGAGCTTTCGGCAACAAACCGGAAACTGGCTGCAACGATTACGGCGCTTGAAGAGGCTAAGCGCCAGTTGACCGAGATCGAGGCGCGCACGCGGATGACAACCGAGATGATGCCGGCTCATATCGCGCATCTGGATACTGATGGACGATACGATTACTCAAACCGCCGCCTCAGTTCGGTTATGCCCGGCCGCCCGTCTGACATTCTGGGCCTTCACATATCAAAGGCCTTGGGGCAATCGGCCTATGATCGGGTAAAACCGCATCTGGAACAGGCGTATGGCGGCCAACCATCGGTTTTTGAGTTTACCGAGGATCAGGATTCGCGCCGCATTCGCGTGTCCTTCACGCCAGACGAAGCTGGTGGCGTTTATGTCATGTCGGTGGATATTACCGAAGAGACACAAGCTCGTGTCGCCCTTCAGCAAACACGACGCAGAGCGATGGCGGCGCAAATGACAAGTGGGCTCGCGCACGATTTTTCGAATTTATTGACCATAATACTTGGCATGCAGGCGCGTCTGGAGAAGATGGATTTGCCTAAAGAAGCAGACCAACTGATCGCCGCCACGCAGCAGACCGCACGGCGAGGCGGGCAATTGTTGAACCGCATCGCAGACATGACTGGCAATCGCACACCACAACCACAGGCGACGGATATGCGCGGGCTACTCGAGGATTTGCGCATTCTGGCCACACCTTCCTTACCGCGTGGAATGGGACTGTCGGTCGTAAATACTCTGCCCAACAAGCCGTTGATGCTTGATCCAGGTATGGTGCAGGATGCTCTGCTAAATCTCGTGCTGAATGCCCGAGACGCCTGTGGTACGTCCGGTCAAATTACCATCAGTGTGCATGCGATCGGAACCATTTGGATCGAGATTACGGTCTCGGACACGGGGTCAGGCTTTACTCCGGAGGCGCTGGAGCAAGCATTAAATCCGTTCTTTACCACCAAAGGCAGCGATGGATCGGGGCTGGGGCTTCCGATGGTTTATGACACCGTAAAGCTCGCCGGGGGCGATCTGAATTTACGGAACACTCCTTCTGGTGCATCGGTCGTAATTCGCCTGCCTTTCCGACCAGCGCCGCCCACTCAGGCGGGTCTTGTACTTTTGGTTGAGGACAACGATGAATTGCGCAGCCAATTTCGGGAAATTCTGATTGGATTGGGCTGTCCCGTCATCGAAGCGAGCTCGGTTGAAGAAGCACTTACTTTGACGTCCGATATTGAAGATATCACGCTGGTGCTATCAGACATCCGGCTTGAGGGTGAAGGCACCGGTATCGATATCGTCGACCATCTGAGTGGTGCTTTGCCTTGCATCTTGATGACATCCCTACCGATTTCCGATCCGTTGCATCATCAAGCGCTGAAACGCGCGCCTGTCCTGAGCAAACCTTTCACACCAGAGCAGCTCTCCGCTCTGATCCGTACCGGGGCCGCGTAGATGACACAACCATTGGTGACCATTCTTGATGATGAACCCGAAATACGTCACATTTTGACAGGCGCTCTCGAAGATGCGGGTTTTCGAACCCAAAGCTTTGCGCGCGCGCGCGAATTCGAAGCGTCGTTGAAGCGGGTCACGCCAGATGTCTGCCTTGTAGATTTGTCGCTCCCTGATACTGATGGACTGGCACTGGTACATCGCCTTGCGCTCGAGCAGGGGGCCGCTGTCATTATCATCTCGGGCCGGGCACAGGTGCAGGATCGAGTGACAGGGCTCGAACTTGGGGCGGACGACTACATAACCAAACCTTTCGACCCCGCAGAGGTCATCGCGCGTGTTCGCGCCCGCTTACGGTCTACTGGTCCTGCCGTGCAAAACTCAGATGCCGCCGAATTCAACGGATGGACCGCGCATTTTGACCGATATGTTCTGATTGATGAAAATGGTGCGGAAACACCATTCAGCCACGCCGAAGGTGAGGTTCTGCGCCTCTTCCTCGAAAGTCCCAAACGCCTTATCAGTCGGGCCCGTATGCAAGAGATTTTAGGTGGTGGCGCTGGTGACAGCTTTGAAAGAGCGATGGATGTACGTATCTCACGGTTGCGGACAAAATTGGGAGAGGACCCCAAAAATCCGCGCCTGATCAAAACTATCTACGGGGCAGGGTACATCTTTCTAGGCGACGTTGCCTGGCGATGAGCATCCCTTTTAAACAATTGTCAATTTACCGCCACGACGAATGAGCCAGCATTTCTTGAGACGAGAGCTCATTCGCGAAGGGCCTGGTCCTTGATCTTCAATACCGGTTGGATCAGGTAATCCAGCACCGTTTTTCGACCCGCAAGGATATCAACTTCCGCGATCATTCCGGGTATGATCTCGACCGCCATACCAGATCCGTCCAGCATGGTGTCCGAGGTCTGAATTTCAACTGCAAAGACCTCTTCTTCACTCCTGTCAGTACGCGTTACTGCGTCAGCTCCAATGCGAATGATCTCACCGTCTAAGCTGCCGTATCGAGAATAGTCGTAGGCCGTAATCTTCATCTTAACCTGTTGTCCTGCATGCAAAAATGCGATGTCATCGGGGCGAATGTAAGCTTCCACCAACAATCCGTCGTCCAATGGCACGATTTCGATCAATTCTTCACCGCTGCGCGCCAAACCTCCGATTGTCTTACTGTGGATGCGATTTACAATGCCTCGAACCGGAGCACGAATCTGCGCGCGCGACACCCGGTCGCGAAGCGAGGGCAGGGCAGGTTGCAACGCCGACAGCTCAGCCGTAACCAATGCCAAATCCGTAAGTGCAGTGCTGCGAAATCTGCTGCGCGTAGCGCTTACTTTTTCATCTATTTCGTTAAGACCGGCCTTAAGGCGGCTTATCACCGCCTCAGCCCTGGTCTTTCGGCCAGTCCATTCTGCCTCACTCCGACGCAATGCAAGCAATGTAGTTACAGGTTCCATGCGTTGCTCAACCAGAGGCTCCATCATTGCGCGCTCTTCAGCCAGAACATTCAATGTTTCCACTGTTGTAATCTGATCCACCAAACCCTCTTCGTACTCGCGCTGTCTTTGTTCGTGTTGTCTCGTCAGAATTGCAATCTCGGAGGCAAGTTCAGCTTGCCTCCCCCGATACAGCGCTGTTTCTGATCGTACGACGCTTGGAGCTTCGCTCAACAAAGGTTCGCCAAACTGCAGATCACTCCCGTCTATTTCCGCCTGCAGTCGCTGGGCACGCGCCATTAAAGCATATGCGCGTTGTTGTTCCTGAATTAACTCACGTTCAATCTGGTTACTGTCGAGTTCCATCAACAACGCTCCGGCTTCGACCAGCTGCCCTTCATATGCATGCAGAGATTGCAGGACCCCCGGCTCGGTGGCTTCAATAACCTGAATGTCTCCGGAGGGTACTATGCGGCCATCGGCGCGTACAACATCGTCCAACTCTGTAAAATTTGCCCACGCAACCGCGGTGATGATGCATCCCACTATCAGGAACAGTAACACGGATCCCCGGAGCGGTGCCTGCCCTTGCATTTCGCGCGCGAGCTGTTTGAGTTCAGGATGCCGCGACATTCAGATGCCTCCCGGGATTGCGAACATGTTGCTCAAGAACGCCTTTGGGTCCATCCATGCCGACCTTGCCATCCTCAATCACGATCACGCGGTCCACCAGTTCCAACAAACTTGTACGATGTGTCACGATCACCATCGTGGTGTGTTGCGTTGCAGATTTTAACCTTTTGATTGTCTCCGCCTCGGATTTGATATCCATGGCACTTGTCGGTTCATCCAACACCAACACCGGGGGGCGGCCGATGAGCGCCCGAGCCAGAGCAACTGATTGTCTCTGACCGCCTGACAGGCCTTCACCACGCTCGGCGATTTGTTGGTCGTAACCGAGCGGGTGCTTGGCGGTGAAATCCTCAACCCCCGCTACCTGACCAGCGCGGATTACATCGCTATCGTGCGGACGCATCATACCGCTGGCAATATTGTCCCTGATTGAACCAGAGAACAGCCAAATATCTTGCAGGATCGAGCCAACGTTGTGACGCAATTCTCCGGGATCGATTTGACGGATGTCCAGCCCATCGAGCATTACAGATCCCACGCGCGGCTGATATAATCCCAGCAGCAATCGCGCGATCGTACTCTTGCCTGATCCAATTTGGCCAAGGATCGCTACCTTTTCACCCGGTTCGATGGTGAAGGAAACACCCTTTAGCGTATCGTCAGTTTGCTCGGGGTAAGTAAAATAGACATTGTTAAACGCGATGCGCCCGGAAATCTCGGGTCGGCTCACCCATGACCGGCCCTGCGGCCGTTCGTTATCTGCCTGCATAAGCTTATCGAGATTGCGAAAAGCACTACGCGCATGATTGATGCGCGTAAGTGTCTGAGCCAACTGGCCCAATGGCGCCAAAGCCCGTCCAGTCAGCATAACTGATGCCACAAGCGCACCCATGCTGGTTTGGCCATCTGCAATAAGAAATACGCCGTAGAACACAATCAACACTTGCGCGGCTTGTTGAGTAAGCCCGGTCAGGTTCAGTGCGAATTGGGTAATGGCGCGACTACGCGCCCCATGCTCCGACTGGCGCACGATTGCATTCTCCCAGCGTGTTCGCATTTTCCGACCTGCAGCTGTGGTCTTGATCGTCTCAAGACCAGTTGCTGTCTCGACCAGTACAGATTGCTTTGACTGTCCATCGGCAAAGCTATTTTCCGCCAGCCGTGACAACATTGGTTGGACAGCTAATCCGCTCAGCAAAACAACCGGTACGGCAAGTGCTGGAACTAGCGCCAATGGCCCCCCGACGAGGTAGATGGTAAGGATAAAGACGGCGATGAACGGCAAGTCTACAACTGCGACCAAAGTGGCCGAAGTAAAGAACTCACGCAGGGTTTCGAATTCTCTTATCGTGCTGGCCATTTCACCGACTGAACCTGGCCGTGCGGTCATGCGGATATTAAGCATCTGGTCGAAGATGCTCCGCCCCATGAACATGTCGGCTTGTTGTCCGGCGCGGTCAATGAAACCGGCGCGCAAGAGTTTAAGCGCAAAGTCGAATATCAATGCCAAGCACACGCCGAAAGTTAGAGCTAGGAGAGACTCCGTTGCTTCGTTCGGCAACACCCGGTCGTAGACAATCATTATGAAAACTGAAGTCGTCAGCCCCAGAATATTCGCCATCGCAGCCGCCAACGCGACCTGAAAGTAGGACCAACGATTCACCGCGAGCGCGGACCAGAACCAGTGCCCTTCGTGCCTCGCGTCAGAGGTGCCGACCTCGTCATCGTGCGACCGTCGAAAAAGTAAGGCATAGCCTGTATATGCTTCCTGAAAGTCTCCCTCAGAAATCTCTCCGACGCCATCGCCTAACGCTGGATCAAAGAGTAAGAGATCACCCGATTGCGAGCGGCCATGATAAACGACGGCACGATCATCACTCAACAACAGGATCGCTGGCGCCAGTGTTGCGTCAAATGCGTTGATTTTTTGCGCTCCAAAACCAACTTGCATCCCGGCATTTTGCGCCAAGGTTATCGCGTCGCGAACGGTTAGATCATCCGCCTCACCCGACCGTGCGGCAGACAGTGTCGAAATTGTCAAAGTGCGTTCGAGCGTGGCTGCTACATTTAACAAGCAAGATTCTAGCGGCGTTATAGAACCATGAGTAATTTTCATGTGAGCCTACCCCAATAGTTTAGTTTGACGATCAACAGATCAATCGAATTTACGGATCGGCTCGCAGTTGTTACCCGCTTTTCACAATTTAGGTTTGGCGCTACTTTCTGTGTAGAAAAAAGCACGGTCGCCAGAAACGGTAGCTTTGATAGATAGTTAGCCCATCTCATTGATCGGCTCTGCGTTTGTGTGATCATGGGCTATATCATTGGCCATCGCGGTTAAGAACCCGTTTAGTGTGTCGCTCGAAGACGAATGATTGTATTCTGAGCCTCTCTGCGCTTGTGCCAGCCATGCACATTGCGACAACGAAATCTGATGAGCGTGGATAAGTTCAAACGCATCATTTTTTATCAGCGTCAGATTGAAAACATCCGGAACGCGATTTAGTTTTTTTCTATCGATGCCCCAACATGCTGGGGGCAGAGCGATCCCTTCAAAATCCTGAAGGGGAATAAAAAGCTCCATTTCTGCAAGCAATGTGCAAAGGCGGTGGGTTGTGATTGCTGCGGCTTCACGATGTTGCAAAAACTGCAGCACGTCCTGGAGGTCCTGAGACAGTTTATTTTGGTCGGTAAAAAACGGATTATCTTGTGGATCGCGCGTCAACAATCCAGAGTTTTCATCTACGTACAGGCACAACTTTTGCACCGCAGGAACGTCGGAATTTCTACAAGGCCCTGTGTAAAACGGGTAGGAACGAAGCGCTGACGGTACGTACGGCGCACGCCAATGCCCTTTTGGATCGACAAAGGGTGACGCTATGCCAGCAGCGACTGAAAACAGCGCCGTCGGTATGAAATCATCCCCCCGCAGCTGAAACACAATGGGAAACGCAGACGCGATCCGAGATATTTCTGAAATAACGATCGGACATCCGGCCATGCTTTGGGCAAATCCGAAAGACGTGAAACGACGCCAGAAAAAGTTGCGATGACGCCGAACATGTACGGGGACAAGACCATTCTCTGTCATACAAACCTCTTGTAAGGATACGGCGAGATCACCTCAGGTAATCTCGCCAAATGCCGATCGACGATCTACGCAGAAGCGCCGGTCGGGTCGGTCAACAGGACGTTGTCTGATGTCAACGCACTTAGGTCCGCAAGCCCTTCAAACTGCGCCAGTGTTTCGACCGACGCTGAACCTGGGCTTGAATAATCGACTTTGACAAGAAGGCTGTCAGAGCCATCTGTTGCAAGAAGATATATCTCGTCTCCGGCCTGAGCACCTGTCAGGTTCTCTGCAGCGCTGGCAATCGTGTTGACATCCAGATCAGCAAGTGAAGTTTCCAAACCAACGAAGCCAGTGTTTGAGCCGATGGTGCCTCCTGCCATAAGCAACTCAACTCCAGTACCGTCACCGCGCAGCGTACTTGCATCGAGATTATGAAATAGCAGCGCGTCTGATACGCTCGCTGCCGGGCCGAGTGTAAAGTTGCGAACGCTATCCAAGCCATTCGCCGCAGGATCTACATCAAACACAACAACGTCACGACCTGCGCCTGAGAAGTCAATCATATCGTTTCCATCGCCGCCATGGATGACATCATCGACGTTTGACCCGATTAGATGATCAGCCCCAGCGGTGCCCAGATGAAGTTGCGACGGCCCGCCATCCGGTGTGGTCAACGTCAGCACTATCGGTTTGGTTGCATCCTGCACGGTCATCGTGAATGTAACAACTGGTTGCGACAAATCTCCATAGCTTGTCGCAGCTCCGGCGAAACTGATCGTTGAACCTCCGCTTGGGTTCGCAAGGAACAGGTTGAAATCCGCGTTCTCGATCTCGGACCCATTGTCATAAGTCGCAATCGAAGAATCAAAGCCCAGATCAGCTGTAAATGCCAGCCCGCTGGAGATATCGCGATCCGGGTCTGCGTAAATCTCAAATGTCACCGTCGATCCGCTTCGACCAACCTCAGAAATAGTATAAGCGGCTGGCACATGAGCGAAGGTTTCAACCGAAATTGGGGAGGGGTTCGGACCACCAGACACAGTTGCCTGTGCAGAAAAATCGAGAGAGTCTCCAGCATCGATCGAGGCGAAGATTGCAGCGGACACTGCAAGGCTCCAACTTCCATCAGCGGCAACGGTTGCACTGCCGATGGAGACTGAATTTAGCGTGACATCAATCGCCTGACCTGGCGTTAAACCCGTAGAACCACCAGAGATCGTTAATCCGGTGCTTTGCGCTTCGGTTAGTGAAACTGCTCCGTTCGTTCCGGGCGTATTGAGGCTCAGGATAGGACGGAAGTTTGTATCTAACGTTGCTGTTGCGTCAATTGCCGGATTCCCTGCTGCGTCCTGGACCGATGCTGTGATCTGAAAGCTGCTGCTATCAGCGAGCCCAAGCAAATCGGCAGAAGGGATAACCGCGGCCCAAGTACCACCAGAAACCACAGAAGTATAATCCGCACCGTTCAGATTGACGGTAACCAACTGTCCATCTTCAGCGGAGGTGAAACCTGAAACGCTCAGATCGGATCCTTGTTCAATTACATCCAGTACAGGACCCACAGTCATAGGGTTCATCGTAATCGTAGGTGCATCAAGGTCCGTGCTGAAACTTGCCGAGGCGCTACTGTCATTCCCAGCGGCATCGGAAACCAAAGCATTTACGGTGTATGATGCCGCATCTTGTAAACTGCTCAGGTCAGATGCGGCCGCAGTGTAAGTCCAGCCACCTCCGCTGACAGGGGTGGAACCACTTAGCAAAACAGTGCCATCTGAAGCTACAATTTGGACAGTAACTTGTGTTCCATCACCGACGTTGGACGTTCCGGAAATTTCCAAATCAGTAACCTGCTCGGCGATGTTTATCACCGGACCATCGGATAGGGACGAAATTACCAATGCTGGAGGTGTGAAGTCAGTGTCGAAGCTGCCGGAAGCCTGCAATGACGGATTACCAGCCGAATCGGAGACATTTGCAGTCACGGATATCGTTGCGCCATCTGACAGCAGCGCCAAATCTGCGGTAGGTACGGTGGCAATCCAAGACCCTCCTTCAACAATACCCGTATAGGATTGCCCGTTGAGGGATACGGTCACCGTTTGGCCATCCTCAGCCGAAGTGGTTCCTGAGACGGTCAGTTCCGTATCACGCTCTGTCGCATTCATGACTGCGCCATGCGAAAAGCTATCAATGTTCAATGTGGGCGCTGAAACATCTTTGGACAGGCCGACAACGTCCTGCGGAGCCGGTAGGCCGTCAGCGTCAGTAACGTCGGCCGTCAGGTTGAAGCTTCCGCCATCAGCGAGTGCTATGAGATCTGCACTTGGAATATTCACGCTCCAACTGCCGCCCGATACCAAATCTGTATAAGTTTGGCCGTTCAGAGTGACCGAAACTTGCTGGCCGTCAGATACGTTTCCTGTTGTCCCATTTACGGTCAGATCAGAACCCACCTCAGCTGCGTTCAGGACGGCACCGACGGATAGGGGAGCAATTGCTATCGAAGGACCAGTGAGATCGACCGGTACAGAGACAACAATGGGTGTTGCAGGGTTACCCGCAGCATCGCTGATCGCAACAGAAATGGTAGCGGGCACCCCGGTGGCCAGTCCAGAAAGATCCCCATTCGGGATCGTCACCGACCAACTGCCGCCCGAAGCGGTTCCGCCATAATCTTGGCCGTCGAAAGATACGGTAACGGCCTGACCGTTCTCGGCGGTGGTTGTCCCCGTCAGAACCAGATCGCCGCCAACATCTGCAAGATCGATAGATCCGCCGGCGACAGGGTTCAGAGTCAGAGCAGGAGCAGAGAAGTCTGTATCAAATGCATCATTTACCTGAACGGCGGGATTGCCTGCGCGGTCAGTTACATCTGCCGTTACTGCTATGTTAGCTCCGTCTGGTAAAGCCGCAAGATCAACGGCTGGTACCGAGACGTCCCAGCTGCCCCCAGAAACTGTCCCTTGATAGGACTGACCACCGACTGTTACCGTGACAATTTGGCCATTTTCCGCCTCTGTTGTGCCCGAGATTTCAAGAGCGCCATTTTGTTCTGCGCCATTCAAAACTGCGCCAGCTGAAAACGCGGTAATTGCCAATGTAGGTGGGACTGTATCGACGTCAAACTTGGCGGTATCCACCGAAAGTTCCGTGCCCATTCCATCCAGATGACGAATTGTAACCGTTGAAATCCCCTGAGGGAGCGCGGCCGCTTCGGCTTGAGTCAGCGAAACGCTCCAGTTTCCATCGATATCGGGGGTGACAGCTCTGGTGACGGAACCAATGGTTACCTCTACCGAAGTTGTGCCCTCGGGGGTCGCTGATTTGCTGCTGATATTATTAAGTTCATTTGTCTGCAATTCCTGCAGATTAAGGCTGGGTGGGCGAGGAGGTTCTGTTGCGACCGTAGTTGGCTCGGGATCTTCATCACTTCCTCCCCCTCCACCACCACCTCCGCCAGCAGCGGCAGCTGCACCGGCAATACCCAGCCCACCTAATGCAAGCCCCGCGCCGCTCACCCCGCCTGCGGCGGCGGTCGCTCCGGCGGCTTCCGCTGTGAGACTGAATTGAGCAATTTCTGCGGCGACCCCGTCGGCAAGCATAATCGCGCCGTTTTCCAGAATTTGAACGTTCTCGGCGGTGACAACAATCGTTCGACCATCCGCCAAGCTTAGTTGGACATCACCATTTGCAAGCAATTTTACAACCAGAACACCGGGGATCGAATTTGCAAATTGATAGGTTTCGAGCTGTTCGTCGGTCGCCTGTGCCAACACCGGCAATGCCAATAGTGTTGACCCAAGACCACCTGCAAATCCACGCTTGGCCAATAGCTTGAGCTTTTTGTCTATCCAGTTGCGAACATGGCGCTTGCGCTGCGCATTGGGCTGAGAGTCCGTGATCGAAATTTTGGTCGAGCCGGTATTGTTGGTCATGTTGCCCTCACATTTGATGGACGCGGTTTTTGCATGTCCCGCATTTCCCGGTTCAAACCCATTCATTCGTGGCGCGATCTGGCACCTTTGGGGGAGCAATCCGGAAAACTTGAATTAATCTGGAACCGAAGTCCCTATTTTCACCACATTTCTGCTCTGGTTCTGGTCTGCGCATCGTTCCATCCTGTTTCCACTGCCAGGGGTGGTAGGGGGTAGGGGCGATGAAGCTTCAGTTCGAAAGTGTGGTGGCAACGGGGACCGCAGCGCTCGATTCAGGTATCGGCGATACGGCTTTAAAAACGTTTAACGGAGAAACGTATCTCTATAGTATCACTGGACCCGGAGGCGGGATCGTTTCGTGGCAACTTGGTTCGGAAGTATCGCCTCAGGAAATAGACCAGCAGTATTTCGACGCGTCGATCTCGTATCAAGTCGGTCGGAGTGGCATTCCAATCCAACTCGCCTCTGGCGATCAGCTAATTTTGGACGTCGATACCGCGACGGGTCTGATCGGATATGACCTGAACCCTGATGGAAGCATTGGCAGCATCCGCGAAACAAACACTCTGTCTGGCGGCGGAGATATTTCTGCAGCGACACAGTTGACGGTTGGTACAAACGAAATTCTTACGCTTACACAAACTGATACCGGGCAGCTTGCAACGTATCACATCAATGTAGACGGGACTTTGAACGTGATAAATTCGGTTGCAGGCTCAGCAGATGAGCTGCGGGCGTTACAAGTCGGATCGAAACATTTCGTCATGGCCATTGATGCGGCAAGCAGCTCCATCCAGCCGTATTTGGTCGACCAGAATTCAGGTGTACTGTCCGCGGTCGATGGAAATACTTCGATTCAGTCGCTCGGCATAAGCGCGCCAAATGCTATCGAAGTTGTTCAAGCTTATGGCAAATCCTGGGTCGTCGTAGCGGGTTCCCAAAGCAACTCAATAGGCGTCATGGAATTGGGCGACGATGGTCAGCTCAGACCAACCAATCACGTCCTGGATACACTGCATACCCGATTCGAATCTGTACAGGATCTATCGGTCATTGAAGTAGAGGGGCGGGTATTTGTCCTGGCCGGGGGCGGCGATGACGGCGTCACACTGTTCACGATGACCCCGGATGGGCAACTCATTCATATGGATAGTCTTGCAGATACGCTGGAAACCGGATTGCAGAATGTTGAATCCCTCAGCATCGCGCATGTGGGGGACGAATTACAGGTTTTTGCAACGTCTCAAACAGATCCGGGCATAACCCATCTCAGCGTATCAGTTGCGGATTTGGGAATTGTTTCGCAAGGCTTTGGGTCGGTAACCGGGACCGCGCAAGACGATTTGTTAAGCGGAGGGATTCTGGATTCAACCCTGAACGGTGGAGCGGGCGGCGACATCCTGATCACCGGTACAAGTTCAACGATCATGACAGGTGGGGCAGGCGCGGATGTATTCGTGATCCGTCAAAGCAGTGGTCCAACTGTTATTTCGGATTTTCAGGCTGGGACAGATAGACTGGATTTGTCGCACTACCCGTTCCTTAGAACACCTGCGCAGCTGGATTTTACATCAACAGCGACAGGCGCTCGCATAACCTATCTTGAGGAAACAATCGACCTGATTTCGGATAGCAACACCCCTTTGACCAGCACCCAAGTGTTCGGGTCCGGGTTTGGTGGGCCGGACCACATCCCGGTTGATTTGGGTGCCGGTCCGGATAACAACTCCTCAGAAGGTTTAGCTGGCGCATTTACACTTGATGCTTCCGTCCGCAATCCAGCGCTTAGGGATGCCAAAATCCGGTTTACGCCTGATGGAGGCTCCACTCTCACAGCGCAAGCCAATGAATATGGTGAATTCGATTTGGAAGTACCGGATGGGACGTTTCCCGGACAATTAGAAATCATAAAGTCTTATTCGACAGCGAGCAGCGAAATTACAGCGCTGGATGCTCTGCAGGTTTTGCGTATGTCCGTCGGTCTCTATCCAACCTGGGGGTCTACCGCTGCAGAGAATTTCATCGCAGCCGACATAACCCGGGATGGGTCGGTTAATGCCCTCGACGCGCTGGCGATTCTACAAGTCGCGGTTGGACAACCCACCGCACATGGGGCCGAATGGGTATTTCTGGACGCGAACGAAAATTTGTCTGATATCTCCAGAAACAATGTAAATTACGATACAAGCGTCGATGTCACCATAATAGATGGCGCTTTGACGCTTGATATGACCGCAATACTCCTGGGAAATGTCGAAGCAGTTTGAGCATGGGCTTCAGGCCCCGATCACTCCCTGAATGCGCGATAAAAATAGTCAGCCAATGGTTTGATCAGATAGGATAGAGGTGTACGCTCATCTGTCTTGATCATAGCTTCAACTGGCATTCCAGGCAGCAGTTCCTGACCGTTGAGACGATCAAGCTGGCCTTCATCGGGCACCACTTCGGCCCTATAGAAAGTAAAGCCGCTAGTCTCATCGGTGAACGTGTCAGCCGAAACGTTGACTACATGGCCTTCGATCTCGGGGGTGTCACGCTGGTTGAAGGCCGGGAACCGAAGGGCGACATCCTGTCCACGATGCAACTGATCCACATGCAATGCGTCAACGCGCGCGGCAACCAGTAACGGAGTGTCCTGAGGAACTACGTACATCATCGGTTCACCGGGTTGTATGACCGACTGAATCGCAAAAACCTGGCTGTCATAAACTGTACCAGCAACGGGTGCGCGAATATCCAGGCGCGACAAACGTTCGGTTAGTGCAAGGCGCCTTTCTGCCAACTCAACCGCACGAGATTGAACATCTCGAAGTTCGGTAATCGCCTCTTCGCGGCGGGTGGCCTGCAGTTCGACAATCTGAATTTCGGTCGTTGCGATCTGGCCCTTGAGCCGTGCAATGGTTGATTCAAGCCGCCCTATTTGTCCGGTAAGATTTGCCTCTTCTCTTTGTAGGGCAGAGACACGGCTTGCTTGCGTCAGACCGCGTTGCAGCAAACCCTGCTGATCTTCAAGTTCGGTTCTGATGAGTCCAACTTGCGTGTTCAGCGATGTAAGCTGCGCTTGCGTGCCCTCAATCTCGTTTCCTATCTGAACCTTTTGTTTGCCCAACTGGTCAATCTGTTGGGTCAGCGTGTCAAGTCTTGCATTGAACAAACGTTGCTGGCCCGCCAGCAAATCGTCACCGATTGTTTCATTGGATTTGAGCTCCTGCAGGCTTTGGGCAAGTGCATCGATATCCGCGCCGTCCCTCTCTGCCTCAAGCCGAGCCTTTCGGGCAAGCAACTCGAACAACTGTGATTCAACGATGGTTGTCTCCGACGCCAGAAAGGTATCGTCAAGCCTCAGCATCAATTCGCCTTCGGTGACACTATCACCGTCACGTACGAAGATTTCGCCGACTACCCCGCCATCCGGATGTTCGATCACCTGACGGTTGCTTTGCACTTCAATCACACCCTGGGAAATGATCGCCCCGGCCAGTTCGGTGCGGACGCTCCAGATTCCCAACCCCAACACGAGAATTGCCAGGGCCAACAAGCCGACAACGGCTGGTGCCGTGATGCTCCAAGCTGGACGTGAACTCTTGTCTGACATCATTCACCCACCTTATTCAGATGCCGTTTAATGACGTTGGCGTTTTGCACCATTGTATTCAACACCTCATCGCGCCCGCCGGATTTTACGATCTGACCCTTTTCAACGACGACAAGATCATCGCACTCTGAGATAGCTTGCGGGCGGTGGGTCATGATGATGGTGGATTTGCCTGCTTTCTTAAGCTCGCGTACCGCAGTGTTCAAAGCAAGAGTTCCATCGGCATCCAAAGCCGAGTTGGGTTCATCCAAGATCAACACAACAGGGTTGCCATAGAGTGCCCGCGCAAGTGCAATGCGTTGTTTCTGACCTCCCGAGAGCTGACTATCGTTCCCCTCGAGGAACGTGTCATAGCCCTTCTCAAGGCCGAGAATCAAATCATGTGCATTGGCCGTTTTCGCCGCTGCAACTACCGCTTCGGGATCAGGTGACTGAGACATACGGGCAATATTCTCGGCCACAGTACCATTGAACAAGGTAACTTGTTGCGGCAGATAACCAATGTGCTGCCCCAGATCGTCAGGATCGTATTGGTCCAGCGTCGCACCCCCCAGACGGATTTCACCTGCTGCAGGGGGCCATAAACCAAGCAGCGCCTTGGCAAGCGTTGTTTTGCCAGATCCGCTTTTACCGATTACGCCTAGCGCTCTGCCGGGCTCCAGCTCAAGCGCGGCATTGCGCAATGTTGGGGTTTTGGCGCCAGGCGGAATTACGGTCAAACCTTTTGCCACAAGATGTGCCTTGGGGGTAGGCAGCTTCGTGCGCGATGCCTCTGGTGGTGTGGAGTCGAGAAACTGGTTCAGGTTGATCCAGGCTGTACGCGCGCGTTCAATCATTGACCATTGGCCCACCGCCATCTCAATCGGTGCCAAAGCACGACCCAATAGGATAGTGCCTGCGATCATCGCACCGGGTGTCATTTCATTGCGAAGAACAAGCCATGCACCTAGTGCCAACATCGCAGATTGAAGAAACAGCCGAAGTGATTTGGTGAGTGAGGTGAAACTGCCTGTCCAGTCACTGGCGGAAATCGACTGCGAGAGCGCTTCGGTCCGCTGGTTCAGCCAACGCTTAGATACATCCTCCTGCATTCCTTGCGATCTCACCACTTCGGCAGCTTGCCGGGCGTGTTCAGAAAATGCGTTGGCTTTGGCAGTCGCCACCTGCGCTTCCGCGACCTTACGGTGCGTTAAACCTTGGTTGAGCAGAGCAATCACTACCAAAAGTGTACCACCAGCGACCGCCAGCCAGCCCAGCAATGGGTGAAACAGAAAAATCGCAGCAAGAAACACTGGGGTCCACGGAATGTCCATCACTGCAAGCAAAACAGGGGAGGCGCATAACGAGCGAATCGACTCCAAATCGCGCAACGCCGTAGCAGGCGCTGACCGAATTTGCGGAAACAGGGCACGCCGCATCGTTCCTTCAAACACGCGCTCATCAAGGGATGACTGGAAACGGGCGCCAAATCTGGCAACGATCCGGCCACGTGCATAGTCCAGCATCGCCATCAGCGCATAAAGCAATGCGACAAGCAGAAACAGAGCTGACAGTGTTTCGGTCGAGCGTGACCCAAGGACCCGGTCATATACCTGCAGCATAAACAGAGGGCCGGTCAACATCAGCAAGTTGACAAACACACTGAACAGGAACGCAAGCGCAAGGAAGCTGTTGCCTTGGTTGCGGACTTTTCTCAGCTCGTGTCGCTGGGGTGGGTTGTTGCGATTTTTCAAACTCACACGAACGGCCCTTGATTGCTCACATCGAAAACTCGTCAAAAGCCGAATTTCCAGAACCCGAAATCGACCTGACAATTGTGGCAACTATATCTGCGCGCTTATGCAGGGACAACGCGCGTTATCCGCTGCTTAGTAGCTTTCGGCGGTGTTTATGCTGTTGCTCGTTCGAATATGGCAGGAACACGCCGACTGCCTTAGCGTAATCCGCGCCGGCCTTGGTAAACTCCACCAACCATTTTCAGCCGGAGTTTACTCTAGCTTCCAAAACAAGGCAGCCATTCAGGCGCAAACCGCTTGACTGCGTTCATTGAGTACACTTGCAAGTTTGCCAAATACATTCACAGGCATCGCGGTGTTGACCTCGCCAGCCAACTCAATGAACCGGGTGTCGACGCCATACTCGCGCGCTTTCCAGAGAGCAGATCCCAGGGCATCCAGAGATGTTCTTTTCATTAAGAAATCTCTCGCTTTTTGGGTTTGCAGAGTTTTGCACCAATATCTCGCGGGTCACTCAAACCCAAGATGGGGTCTCTACCAGTCGCTCTGTCAGAAAAGATAATGGGTATTTGCTTGCAGATAACGTGCGACGCACTCAATTTGAGAATTCATTCACCGGTGCCAAATATTGCATCAGATGTGCCAGTTGGCGATTAGGCAGCAGCAAGTGTGATCAGCCTGCCAATGCTCCCATATTACAGGAACATACGCAGACACGGATCATCAACGCATTGAAACAAGCAATTTGATAACTGTAGTGACCCTAAGGGGACCCGCCTAGTTTCTCAGAGTAGCGGTTGGTTTAAGATTGACCAAATCGCAGGCTCTATTTGCTGTAATAGTCGCGATACCAGTCTACAAAAGCCTGAATGCCGTCCTTGATTTCTGTCTTTGGGCGATAGCCAGTCAATCGGTGCAGCAAATCGGCATTGGCCCAAGTCGCGGGCACGTCTCCCATTTGCATCTCCATGTAGTTTCGGATCGCGGGCTTGCCGAGGCTTTCTTCGATCGCGTCAACGAAATCCAACAGGCGCACTTTGTCAGAGTTACCAATGTTAACAATGCGGTATGGCGCGACAGGGCTTAAGCTGTCGCCTTCGACGACATCTTCAGGAGATTCGGGCCGAACCGGAGCGACATCGATCAAAAGCGAAATGGCTCGCACCAGATCATCAACATATGTGAAGTCCCGATACATGTCGCCATGATTGTAGATGTCGATGGGTCGATCTTCTAGAATCGCATCTGTAAATTTGAAAAAGGCGAAATCCGGACGCCCCCAGGGGCCGTAGACCGTGAAAAAGCGAAACATGGTTGTCGGCAGATCCCAAAGGTGCGCATAGGAATGCCCCATCGCTTCGTTCGCTTTCTTGGTCGCAGCGTACATCGTAAGTTGATGATCTGCCTTCTCGCATTCGTCAAAAGGCATATCAGGATTAGCCCCATAGATTGACGAGGTGGAGGCCATCAGCAAGTGCTGTACATTATGTCGCCGTGCCGCTTCCATCACGTTGAATGTTCCGACAACATTGCTTTCGACATAGGCGCGCGGGTTTTCCAAGCTATACCGGACGCCGGCCTGCGCCGCGAGGTGGATGATCACGTTCGGTTCGAATGCGTCAGCCATTCGGTCGAAGCTCTCGGTGTCTTCCAGCATCCCTTCGTCGCACGAAAAGTTCGGGTTTTCCAACAACAGCGCGTGCCGGCTCTGCTTGAGGCGGACATCGTAGTAATCCGTCATCCCGTCATAGCCGTGAACGCGATTACCATTCTCAAGCAAAAGTTTGGCAAGATGAAATCCGCTAAATCCGGCGGTGCCTGTGATCAGAACCTTTTGCATGAGGTTGCTTCCTTGTGTCTGGGCTTGGCGCTTGCGTCCACCGGCACATATGACGCCTACAGTCCTACGGCTCAAGCCGTCATTTCCCTATTGGCCGGTTTTCACTTTTCTATCCAAATCAACCTGCTCATCCGGGCCAGGGGAGCGAATAGGTTTTGACATTCGTAAAGTACTTCATGGCCTCAATGACCCCTTCTTTGACACCATTTCCTGAGTCTTTGATGCCTCCGAACGGGGACATCTCGATGCGATACCCGGGTTGTTCCCAGATGTTGCAGGTGCCAACATTCAGACCATTGATATAGGCAATGGCACGATTAAGGTCGTTGGTGCAGACGCCCGAACTAAGGCCAAACCCCGTAGAATTCGAGATGCGTATCACCGCTTCGTCATCTTCAGGCACGCGAATGATCGGGATGATGGGGCCAAAGGTTTCCTCCATGACCAGTTCGCAGTCATAGGGCACTTTGTCGACCACGATGGGCGGTAGCAATGCGCCCTGACGGCCAGGGTGGTATAGTATTTCTGCTCCTGCTTTCTCAGCAAGATGAACGCGTTTATTAAATAGTTCAGCGGCTTCGTCGTGGATAACACAACCCAGCTCAGTCTCGGGGTCTTGCGGATCTCCAAATTTGATCTTCTTCGCCTTCTCCAGAACCGATGCCACAAACTTGTCGGCCACGCTGTCCTGCACCAGAATACGTTTGATTGCGGTGCAACGCTGGCCAGAGTTTCCGGTAGCACCTGCCACCGCAATTCCAGCAGCCTTTTCAAGATCGGCGTCACACAGATCGTTCAGAACTATAAGTGGATCATTGCCGCCAAGCTCAAGCGCCTGACGCTTAAATGCGGCCTTCTCCGCTATCATCTTGCCCACTGGCACACCACCGGTGAATGTGATGATGTCAATGTTTTCATTGGTGATCATCTCATCGCCGATATCCTGCGGCCACCCGGTGATCACCTGAAACATCTCAGGGGGCAGACCGGCTTCGTACAGGATGTCCGCCAGTGTCAGGCAAGTCAGCGGAGTCAGCTCGGTTGGTTTACAAACCATGCAATTGTTTGTTGCAATTGACGGAGCAACCTTGTGGCTGACCATGTTCAAAGGGTGGTTAAAGGGGGTGATCGCGCTGATTGCGTTCACCGGTTCGCGCATAGTGAAAATCTTGCGGGCCCTGCCATTATGCGTCAAATCGCGCGAAAATATCTCACCATCATCCCTCAGCGCTTCACCGGCTGCGAATTGAAACACATCCTGCGCGCGTTTTGTCTCATAAATTGCGTGCTGATGGCAGATGCCCAGCTCTAGCACGAGCCATTTAACCAGATAGCCACGGCGCAGGCCGATTAACTCAGATGTCCGTTGTAGGATCTGGTTACGCTCATGGCGTGTCAGGCTGGGTTTGTATCGAGCGGCAACCTCAAAAGCGCGACGCGCATGTTCGGCTTGGCCAGCAGGAACATTGCCGACAACTTCATTGGTATAAGGGTAGTGGACCGGAATTGTCTCATTTGCAAAGACGACCTCGCCACCGATCCTCATCCCCTCGGTTCTGATTTCGTTTGCTGACATGTCCCGAACTTTCCTACACTAAGCGAATGAGCGGGAATATGTCATCCAAATCAGATCATGTCTCGCCCGATTGCTCTGAAAACACATCAAACGCTTTCAGTGCCTTGGCGCTGTAGGCATATGACGGTCCGCCCCCCATGTAGGTCGCCATAGCCAGAGCCTCGCACAGTTCGCCGCGGGTCGCACCCAAACGAACCAAAGAACGGGCGTGGAAACCGATGCAGCTATCGCATCGCGTGGCAATCGCAATGCCAAGGGCCATGAACTCCTTGGTTTTCTCACTCAGTGCACCGTTCGTTTTGGCAGCTTTACCCATAATGCCAAACCCACGCACGGTTTCCGGCACTTCTTTCGAGAACACACCAATATTGGCCTCGGTTTCGGCCATGAAGTCTTTCCAGTCCAACTGTTTTCTCCTTATCCGCGTTCATCCGCGCCCATACGACGCTCTAACCAACGGACGCCAGCACTGATTATCAAAACCAGCACCAGATATTCAAAGATCAGCAAAGTATAGATTTCGAGCGGACGATATTCGGTCACCACCAGCTCGTTCGCGCGGCGTGTCAGTTCCTGCATACCAATGACGCTGGCAAAAGCGCTCATTTTCACGATGTAAATGAACTGATTGGCCAATGGCGGCAGAATGCGTCGGATTGCCTGCGGCAGGATCACATAGCGCATAGTCTGAAAGTAGTTCAGCCCGATTGTCTGCGCAGCTTCGCTTTGGCCTTTGGCAATTGATTGAATCCCAGCGCGGTAAATTTCAGCGGTAAAGGCACTGTCCGAGATTGCCAATGTGATGATCGCCCCCCAGAATGGATCGATCGGTATATTCATCCCCATCGACTGAAATACGATTGGCAAACCATAAAATACCCAAAACAACATCGGAAGCAGAGGGATCGAGCGGACAAATTCCACGTAGATCCGGTTCACCAGTCGCCAACCACGTTTTTCAGACAGACCTGGCAGCGCCACCAGCAGACCAATCACAATCGACATGATCGCCGCGATCAGCGATATCTGGATCGTCGCACCCATCCCAGACACCAGAAACTTGACATTGGTCCAGCCTGATGCGGTGGTGGGGTCAATCACATACCAGCCCCATGTCTGAGACGACGAACACCCAGCTAGAAGTACAAACAGGGGGAGGAACAGGAGCGGTTTCTTCATGACATCCAACTCAATGTTGCAGAATCTGGCTTAAGAATTTCTGACACCGCTCAGACCGCGGATTAGTGAAGAAATGTTCCGGTTTTCCTTGTTCGACGATCTCACCCGCATCCATAAACACCATGTTGTCTGCAACTTTGCGTGCAAAACCCATCTCGTGGGTGACAACCACCATGGTCATTCCTTCCTGCGCCAGTTCAACCATCACGTCGAGGACTTCCGAAATCATTTCGGGATCCAGGGCCGAGGTGGGTTCGTCAAACAACAAAACCCTCGGCTCCATGCAAAGCGAACGAGCGATGGCCACACGTTGCTGTTGTCCACCTGAAAGCTGAATGGGACGTTTGTCGGCCTGGTCTGGGATATGGACCCGTTCAAGGTAATGGCGGGCTTTTTCTTCGGCCTCTTTTTTGCTCAACCCTCTTGCTTTGATCGGACCCAAAGTCAGGTTTTCGAGCACGGTCAAATGCGGAAAAAGATTAAACTGCTGGAACACCATCCCGACTTCTGATCGAATTGTGGCGACGGATTGGGCGTTATCTGACAGCTCTGTCCCGTCTATGCGGATCGTACCTTTTTGGTGTTTTTCAAGCTGGTTGATGCATCTTACAACCGTCGATTTTCCAGAACCGGAAGGCCCACAGATTACAACTTTTTCACCGCTATTTATCGTAAGATTGATATCCTTGAGCACATGAAATGTGCCATACCATTTGTTT
The DNA here is from genome assembly GCF_059610325.1 of Ruegeria sp. YTSA064. NCBI lineage: Bacteria > Pseudomonadati > Pseudomonadota > Alphaproteobacteria > Rhodobacterales > Roseobacteraceae > Ruegeria > Ruegeria sp. YTSA064. Next base: position 105,467 of record NZ_JBXWNK010000006.1, on the reverse strand, counting down.
ACGTCGACTAACTCGATCGCGGCGTCTGGCATTAGCTGGCCTGCCTTTGTTATTCTCAGTCAATTATTTTCTTGAGGTTAGCGTGGTCTTTGCGCTTAGATCAAGAAACAATCCAGCTAAACTAGCCGACTGCCACCAACAGGAGAAATACATGAAACATCTTTTCAAAGTAGCCATTGCCGCTGCGATTGGCCTAGCGATTGGTAGCGCCGCTCAGGCCCAGTCTGCACTGAATGAAATCCTGGATTCTGGTGTGATGAAAGTCGGTACAACTGGAGATTGGAATCCAATGTCGCTGCGCGATCCTGCGACTAACAGCTACAAGGGTTATGATATAGATATCATGAACGCACTGGCTGCAGATCTTGGCGTCGAAGTTGAATATGTTCCGACAGACTGGAAAACCCTGGTCAATGGGGTGGTCGCCGGGAAATATCATATCACCGGCTCGGCTTCGATTTCTCCGCCGCGCTTGAAGGTTGCCGGTTTCTCTGACAGCTACATCTCTGTTGAACTGTTCCCGTACACGACCAAAGACAAGGCCGATAAATTTGACGGGTATGACTCGATCAACAAACCCGGTGTAAAAGTCGCAACAACCCTGGGTACAACCTTTGAAAAACGTGTGCGCGAATGGTTCCCCGATGCGGATATCAAGGTGGTCGAAGCCCCGGCTCGCGGTTTTCAGGAAGTGCTTGCCGGTCGGGCGGATGTGTTCATCACGTCGAATATCGAAGGCTCGACGCTAGAGGCCAAGTTTCCGGTTGTTCGCGTGAAAAATGCCGGCCCCCGGTCGCCGTCCCCGATCGCGATGCTGTTGCCACAAGATGATCAGGTCTGGATCAATTATGTAAACAGCTGGATCGAAGTGAAAAAAGCTCAGGGCTTCTTCGATGAAAACCAGAAGCGGTGGGGTCTCTGATCACGGCTAACACCGCAGCAATGATCAAGACTTGGACAGGAAGTCATGAAGCTTGATCACATGACCTGGTACGAGGTCGACGCTCGTATAAATCAAGGTGCTGCGGTGTTGCTTCCGGTGGGTTCGACCGAACAGCATGGTCCGATGGGTCGCATAGGTACGGACACAATTTGCGCTGAGGCAGTCGCGCTTGCGGCTGCCAGTCGATGCGGGGGGATCGTTGCGCCCCCGCTGGCGTACACCCCCGCGCCGTTCAATACAGGCTTTCCCGGTACGGTTTCGGTTTCGGCCGAAGTATTTCAGATGCTGGCAAATGAAGTCATTGCGGGATTGCTGGCACAAGGGTTCCGTGGCGTGTTCGTAGTGAATGGGCATGGTGCCAATCTGGAACCCCTTCGCACCATCAAATCTACTCTTCTTGACAACCAGTTGATTATCCGCAGCTGGTGGGAGCCCGACACTGTAAACACGCTACGCAGACAGCTATACGGCGAATGGGAAGGGATGCATGCAACTCCATCCGAAATCGCAATAACGCAATCTCTACTCGGTGTATTGCCAGCAAACCTGGCTGCCGAACCACCAAGGAAACTCACTGCAGAATATGTGCGGGATCACGCAGGCGACCGACATGGTCCACCCGATGAACATCGTGCAGAATTCCCTGATGGGCGAGTCGGCTCACACTCTGCCCTCGCCAACCCGAAGGATGGTAAACGCCTGCTGACCATGGCTGCGATCGCAATTGCGAACGAATTCCGTTCATTTGAGCAAGATCGATAGTCAAAAGATGCTGAAGTGAAAGGGTAAGTGTTTTCTAACCTGCCTCAAGCCCATCGGTCGACAGGTCATCAAGCTTTGGCATAAGCCGCAGTAATTCGCTTGCGTATTCGGTTTTCGGATTGGCAAACAACTCGCTGGTCTCTTGGACCTCGACGATTTGGCCCTGCTTCATGACCGCAACCCGGTCGCACATCTGGCGGACGACGGGCAAGTCGTGGCTGATAAACAGCATGGTCAGGCCCAGATGCTCTTGCAAATCCTTCAGGATGTTCAGAATCTGAGCCTGAATCGATACGTCAAGCGCGCTAGTCGGCTCATCGCAGATCAGGAACCGGGGTTGTGTCGCCAAAGCGCGGGCGATCGAAATACGCTGCCGCTGACCACCCGAAAACTCGTGCGGGTATTTTTGACCGGCTCCGGAACCCAGACCCACCTGATCCAACAATTCATCCACCCGGCGCTTGATGTGCGCGCCATCCATCAGGCGATGATGGCGAATTGGCTCGGCAACAATTTCATCCACGCGCATCCGAGGATTGAGGGAAGAGTAGGGGTCCTGAAAAATCATCTGGATGTTCTTTCGGTACTCGTCTTGCACCGAACGATTGCTTAGATCACTTACCCGCTGGCCCTGAAAATCGATCGTGCCTCCGTCAACCGGGTAGAGCCCGGCGATCATCCGCGCGACCGTCGATTTACCCGAGCCCGATTCACCCACGACCCCGAAGACCTCGCCCGCGTGAATATCGAAGCTAACATTATCAACGGCTGTAAAATATGTCCGATCCCAAGGCAGCAGGCCACGTTTCTGCAGGAACTTTTTGGTCAGGTTGCGGATTTCAAAAAGCGGTTTGCTAGTGTCGTTGTCCACCTTTGGCCAATGGCGCGCCATATCGTCGACGGCAAAACGTGTTTCGCGACCGCCATAGCTGATCTGAGGGAAGCGATGCAATTTCAGTGTCGGGCGCGGTACAGCAGCGATCAAGGACTTGGTGTATTTGTGCTGTGGCTGGCCCATCACCTGAGCCGTGGTACCGCTTTCGACCACTTTTCCCGCATACATCACGGTCACCCGATCTGTGGAGTCGGCGATCACGCCCATATCATGGGTGATCAGGATTACACCGACCTGACGCTCCTGCGCCAATTCCTTGATCAGGTCCAGGATCTGCGCCTGAACGGAAACATCCAATGCCGTTGTGGGTTCATCAGCGATAATTACGTCAGGTTCGGTGCACAAGGCCAACGCGATGACCACACGCTGGCGCATCCCGCCGGAAAACTGATGCGGGTATTGATCAAGCCGCGTGTCCGGGTCCGGAATGCCCACGCGGTCAATTAGGTCTCGGGCGCGTTTGTTTGCCTCGGCTTCAGTACCGCCCAGATGGGTCTGGATCGTTTCAACCAGTTGCTCGCGCACTGTGAACAGAGGGTTCAATGAGGTCAGCGGATCCTGAAAGATCATCGAGATCTTTTTGCCGCGCAGCCCTCGCATCGCCTCGGCATCAATGCCACTGATCTGCTCGCCCCCCAGCTTGATCTGGCCACTGGCGATACGTCCCGGACGTTCCAGCAGGCCCATGACCGCGGCGCCGATTGTAGATTTACCGGCACCGGATTCACCCACCAGCCCGTGAATTTCGCCGGGTTCAACGGACAGGCTGGCGTGATCCACCGCTGTGAAAAGCTGGCGGCGGGTCGGAAACTCAACGGTGAGGTCTTGGATAGTCAGAAGGCTCATGAAATCACCGCAGTTTGGGATTCAACGCGTCGCGCAGCCAGTCGCCCAGCAGGTTGACCGACAAGGCAAGGGCCAGCAGTGTGCAGGCTGGGAAGAACAGAATCCACCATTCGCCTGAGAACAAGAAGCCCTGACCAATGCGGATCAGCGTGCCCAGCGAGGGCTGGGTCGGGGGCGCACCAACACCCAAGAAGCTCAGCGTCGCCTCGGCGATAATGGCCAGCGCCAGCGAGATGGTGGCGATGACCAGAACGGGGCTCAGGACATTTGGCAGGATGTGGCGGAACATGATCGGGAACGATCCCCGGCCAATCAGGCGCGCGGCTTGCACATATTCCTTGTTTCTCTCAACCAACGCAGCACCACGCACGACCCGTGCGAACTGCACCCAGTCCGACAGCGCAATCGCAATGATCAGAACATAGATTGCCATCTCATCACGGTATTCCGGCGGGGTTATCCCTTTGGCGATGCCGAAGATCAGCATTGCCACGAGAATGGCAGGAAAAGTCAGCTGCACATCGGCGATCCGCATGATCAGCGTTTCGATCCAGCCACCAAAATAGGCCGCGACCAGTCCCAGGATCACTCCGATAATCAGTGCAAGAAGCACCGCCGATGCCCCGACGAACAGCGAAATACGCAAACCATAAAGGATGGTAGAAAACACATCGCGCCCCTGATCGTCGGTTCCCAACAGAAAGGTTTCTTGCGTGAAGGCATTCGGTGTGCCCGGCGGTGTGAAACCGTTCATCAGGTTCAGCGTTGCGGGGTTGAACGGGTTATAGGGCGCGATCAAGGGCGCGAAAATCGCAGCCAACACCAGAATGACCACAACCAGTGAGGCGATCACAGCAACCGGGGAATGCCGGAAGGACCATGCGAAATCACTGTCCCAAAACTTGGCCATGCGCGTTTTTGGTGCGGCTTTCGGAGTTTCCATCGTATCGCTCATGTGGCCCTCGCGTCGACACGCAGGCGCGGGTCAATGGCATAATATAGAAGATCGACTATCAGGTTGATCGTCACGAACATCACCGAAATCAGCATTAGATATGCCGCCATCACGGGAATATCGACAAACTGGATTGCGTTGATGAACAGCAGGCCCACGCCGGGCCACTGAAACACTGTCTCAGTGATGATGGCGAATGCGATGATCGAACCCAGCTGCAAACCCGTGATGGTAATCACCGGCACCAGTGTATTCTTCAGCGCGTGGCGGAAGTTGATGACGCGATCTGATAGCCCACGGGCGCGTGCGAAACGGACATAGTCGGCGCGCAGCACCTCAAGCATTTCGGATCGCACCAGCCGCATGATCAGCGTCATCTGATACAGGCCCAACGTAATCGCGGGCAAAATCAGCGCCTTGAGGCCCGAGGCCGTCAGAAACCCGGTTGACCAATGCCCAATCATAACGGTCTCGCCCCTCCCGAAGCTGGGCAGCAGGTCAAGCTCGACCGAGAAAATATAGATTAGCAAGATACCTATGAGGAATGTTGGTAACGATACCCCGATCAGGGAAACCGTCATGATCACATTCGCAGCAATCCCTTGTCGTCGGATCGCGGTAAAGACACCTAGCGCGATGCCCATTGTAATTGCCAGAAACCCGGACACAAATGCCAGTTCCAGCGTAGCCGGAGCACGCTCAAGCAGGATAGTCGAGACAGGTCGGCCCTGCCGGTAGGATACTCCGAAATTACCCTGAACAGCACCTTGCAGGAACTTGGCGTATTGCACCACAAAAGGCTGATCCAGCCCAAGTTCGGTGCGCAGGCGGTCGATGTCAGCCTGCGTACGCTCCTGTCCCAGCATGTTGTCAATCGGGTCGCCAACAAAGCGGAACATCGAGAATGCTACCAGCCCCACGACCAGAAGTACGATGATGGACTGGAACATCCTTCGGACGATAAATGCGAACATTGATTTTCCCCATTGGTGGGTCTGTCTATGCTTTAACCGACCGGGTGGTCAAGCTATCTCGGCCATGCGGAGTGGTCCAGTCGATTTTCGGGCCCAACGGCACGATGCCCAGCGGGTTGCGCAGCTCGGAAGGTGAAAAATAGCCCTTTTTGTAGATATCAAATTTCACCGTCTCGGCGACACCTGGCAGCGCATAGAGCTCTCGCGCATAGCCCCAGAGATTGGGATAGTCGATCAGACGGCGCAGATTGCATTTGAAGGCGTAATGGTACGCAACATCAAAACGAGCCAGTGTCGGGAATAGGCGCAGATCGGCCTCGGTCAGGGTGTCGCCGCAGAGATAGCGGTTTGTGACCAAATGCGCGTCGATCTCATCCATCGTGGCGAAGACATCTCGGAATCCCGCCTCATAAGCCTCCTGCGTGCGTGCAAAACCTGCGCGGTAGACCCCGTTGTTGAGGCGTGCATAGATTTTTTCATTCCACGCTTCGATTTGATCAAGCTTTTCTGGGGGTGCCAGATTTGGGCCATGGCTCGGCAGGGTGCCCAGCATCCGCACCAGATCAGCGGATTCGTTTGAGACTGCCTTGTCGTGAACCCGATCCCAAAGCAGCGGTACCGTGATCCGCCCGGTATAAGCGGGGGTCACGCGGGCATAGGCGTGATGCAAAGCGCTCGCGCCATAAACCGCGTCGGCGCCTTCCGCATAAACCCAACCATCTGCTGTGCGACGCGGTTCGGCATAGGCAACCGTGACGAGATCCTGCAGACCTTTGAGGGCAAGGACCAACAAAACGCGATGCGCCCAAGGGCAATTCCACGCCGCGTAAAGGTGAAACCGCTCTGGTTCCAGTGCCGTATCGGGTAAAGCGTTACGGATGGTCGAGGCTTGACGGCGAAACGCGCCGTCAAGCGTGCTATCGGGCGCCGGGTCTTCTGCATGATAGACACCGGCAATCATCAGGCCCATTGCTCAGTTCACCGTCACCCAGCGCAGAAGGAAGAAGTTGTCCGGGCGCTGTGTCAGCTCGACATTGCTGCGCGTGCCCCAGACCAGCGGTTGAACATACATCGGTACGTAGACCTGCTCGTCCTGATAAATCTGCGTCACCTCATCCAGCATGGCTTGCCGCTTGGTCTGATCCAGCTCGGATTGGATCATCGGTAACAGCTCATCGACCCGCGCATTCGAGAATCCGCCGAAGTTCCAGCTGCCCAGTTTTTTCTCTTCGTTTGGAGTGGCGACGAGGAAGCGGACCGGATGTTCAGCGTCAAACGTACCTGGGCTCCAGCCCAGAAGATACATGTCATAATTGTCCTCACGCAGCTCCGGCCAGTAGTTCCGCACAGGCATTGCATCCAACTCGGCCGTTATGCCGATTTGCGCAAGCATGCCGACAACTGCCTGACAGACGGCCTCATCATTCAGATAGCGGTCGTTCGGACATTTCAGGCCAAACGAGAATCCATCTGCATAGCCTGCTTCCGCAAGCAGGGCCTTCGCAGCTTCTACATCAAACGCTGGACGTTTCGCATTGGCGTCGGAAAATCCACTCATCGCCGGGCTGACGAGTTGTGAGGCGGGTTCAGCATTGCCTCGCATGATCGTGGCCAGAATGGCATCCACATTGACGGCTTGTGCAACTGCCTGACGCACACGTGCATCACGGAACGGATTTGGCTTGCCTGCATCGTCGGTGTATTTCAGGGCTTCGGCTTCGTGGTCGAAGCCCAGCATGATCACACGTGCTTCGATGCCCTGAATGACATCAACCTCTGCGTTCTGCTGCAGCCGAGCGACGTCCTGAATTGGTACAGGGTTGATCATGTCCACGTCACCCGAAAGCAAAGCTGCAACGGCAGTCGCCGGGTTCTGGATCGGATTAAATTCAGCACGGGTAATGTTGTGTTCGACATCTCCCCACCAGCCCTCAAATGGTTCCAGCACAGTTTTGAGGCCTGGCTCACGCTCGGTGACTTTAAATGCCCCTGTGCCATTGGCATTGATGGTTGCGTAGTTGCCGGTCTCTTTATCAGGCACCACAGCGTAGTTGGCTTCGGTCCAGCCCTGATCCATGATCATCCAGTTGGCTATCGAAGACGGGAACAGAGGGTTCGGTGCAGTCGTCATGATATCGACGGTGTAGTCATCGACCACAACGACATCGCTGACGGGGGCGAACCAACTGCGGGTATCTGCCGCTTCGCCTGATGCGCGTTGATAGCTGAACAGGACATCCTGTGCGTCAAAGCTGCTGCCATCGTGGAATGTTACGCCTTCACGCAGCTTAAACCGCCAACCTTCACCATCTCCAATCGGCTCCCAGCTGACGGCCAGTGCGGGCTCGACGCTCATGTCCTTGCCGCGGCGGACCAGACCTTCGTAGACGTTGTTCAGGAACCCAAGTACAGGGGCTGAGTTAACCGCATGGGGGTCCATCGTCTGCGGATCGGTGGTCGAGGCCCATTTGAAATCGGCGGCCTGTGCGGTGCTGCCAAGCAACATGGCCAGGCCGATGGCACTTTTTCTGAAGATCATAGCGAAAACTCCCTGTTATCGCTGAAACAATCCAGCTTTTTGGCCACCACGTAAAGACACTCTCGGTTTGAGATCACGGTCCCGTTACCTGCGGCGCAAACAAGAACAGGGCGCGAAAACGCGCCCTGATCAACATCCAAATGGATGATCTAGTTCATCTCGAAGTATTTGATCTTCGGTGAATCTTCCGGTTCAACGATGGTGCCAACACCCGATTTCATACCCCAGTTCAATACCTGGTGGTGGATCGGGATATACAGCTGCTCGTCCTGAACAACTTGCCAGATGTCTCCGATCTGCTGATCGCGCGCGGGTAGATCGGTTTCCGAGGCCAGGGCTACGATCTTGGCATCCAAATCAGGGTTGGAGTACCGCGTGCCATTCCAAGAGCCATACTTCTCACCCTTCGAATGCACCAAGAAGTTGAAGATGTATTCCGAGTCATATGTCGGAACACCCCAACCCAGCATGTAGAAGTCTGTCTCCAGATTGTTGATCAGCGGGAAGTGCTGGGCCTTCGGTTTGGCGTCCAGGTTCACGGTGACCCCGATCTGGGCCAGCATGCCAACCGCCGCCTGACAGATTGCCTCATCATTGATGTAGCGATCATTCGGGCAGTTCAGGGTCAGCGAGAATCCATCAGGATAGCCCGCTTCGGCCATCAACGCCTTGGCCCCTTCGATATCAGTTGACGAAGACGCGTCCATATCTGCGTCCCAACCATTCACAAACGGAGGTGAGATCATGCCTGCAGGAGCAGACTGGCCACGCATCACGACCTGTTTAATCGCATCACGATTGATCGCTTTCGACATCGCCTGACGAACTCGGACATCAGCCAGCGGATTTTTACCATCCACATTGTCCGAGGTCAGATCGGCGTCACCCATGTTCATACCAAAGAAGATCACCCGGTTCTGTGGTGCTGTCCGTACATCCAGCCCATCAGTTCCGGCGACACGCTCAAGATCCTGCACCGGCACGTCCTGAATGAAATCCACTTCACCCGACAACAAGGCGGCGACGCGTGTCGCGGCGTTCTGGATTGGGGTGTAGACGATCTCGGTCACTTGAAGCGGGAATTCATCCTTGCCCCAGTAGTTCTCGTTGGCAGTCAGTACGGTTTTCACGTCCGGTTCGCGGCTGACCAGCTTGTAAGGTCCGGTGCCATTGGCGTTCTTAGCTGCAAAGGTGTCCTCACCGCCTTCATAGTCCTGCACCTTGACGGCATTGTTTGCCTCAGCCCAATCCTTGTCCATCATGAACATGTTGGTCAGGTTGTTGGGCATGATCGGGTTTGGGCCATCAGTTTCGATTTCAACCGTGAACTTGTCGGGTGCACGCACCTCTTTCACCGAGGCAAGCAGTTCCTTGTAATCGGAATCCGGCGTCATGGCGCGGTTCAGCGAGAATACAACGTCATCGCTGTCAAACTCGGCCCCATCGTGAAACGTGACGCCTTCGCGCAGTTTAAATACCCAGACGTTTGGGTTGTCTTCGGACGGCGCCCATTCAGTTGCCAGAGAGGGTACTAGTGCACCGGAATGATCACGCATCACCAGAGTTTCCATGATCTGGTGCGCCATGGCCGAAGTTGGACCCTCGTTCTGCGCGTGCGGGTCCAACGTCAGTGCATCACCGGCACGCGCCCAACGCAGCGTTTCCGCCGAAGCACCCGCCGCGATCATCGCTGTTGCGCTGGCGGCAAGCATCAGAGTTTTGAATGACATAAGTCGTCTCCCCATTTTTTGTTGTGACCGCATTTTCATGCGGTTGGCCGAATTTGTCGGCCATCATGGATCAGCATCATCCAGATCATCGCCCGAGTTGCAACACCCGAATGTTAGCCCCCCGTTTTGTCCTCGGCTCTGCCGGGGATCAGGTGACTGGTATGCCGTGAGGAACACGCCGCCTAGTTGCCTTGTGCAGGGGCCGCAACCTAGCGTTTGTTGAAGGCGTCTCTGAGGGCGTCACCAAAAGCACCGTTCTGGGTGCTCTGGCCCCCATGTCCGCGCCGCTGTTCCCCCGGCTTGACTGGTCGCGCGGGTTTGCCCTTGCCACGAAGCGCATTGTCCTCACGGGCAGAAGCTCCACCATCCTTGCGCATGGTCAACCCAATGCGTTTACGAGGTACGTCGACGTCAACCACCCTGACTTTGACAACCTGCCCTGTCTTAACCACTTCATGCGGATCTTTTACGAACCGATCGGCCAGTTGGCTGACATGAACCAACCCGTCCTGATGCACACCGATGTCAACAAATGCGCCGAAGGCGGCCACATTGGTAACGGTACCTTCTAAAACCATGCCAGGTTTCAGGTCTGTGATCTCTTCAACACCATCGGTAAAGGATGCGGATTTGAAACTTGGCCGGGGGTCTCGGCCTGGCTTTTCAAGTTCGGTGAATATGTCTCGCACCGTGGGTAAACCGAAATTGTCGTTCACAAACTGTTCGGCGCGCAGGCCTTTCAAGGCACCGTCGTGCCCCATGATATGGCGAATATCGCGCCCGCAGGCCGCTACCACCCGACGGGCGACATCATAGGCTTCGGGGTGAACCGAAGACGCATCCAAAGGTTCTGATCCATCCCGGATACGCAAGAATCCTGCACATTGCTCGAAGGCACGCGGGCCAAGGCGGGCCACCTTCAACAAATCCTGACGAGACGCGAAGGCACCGTGGATATCCCGATGGCTTACGATCGCATCAGCCAAACCCGGGCCAAGACCTGAGACATGTGAGAGAAGCGGTGCCGATGCAGTGTTTAGGTTTACACCTACAGCGTTCACTACATCTTCGATCACCGATTCCAGCGATTGCGACAAACGGTGCTGATCGACATCATGCTGGTACTGACCAACGCCAATGCTTTTTGGCTCAATCTTGACCAGTTCGGCCAGCGGGTCTTGCAGGCGGCGTGCGATCGAAACCGCCCCACGCAGCGAAACGTCAAGATCAGGAAATTCACGCGCAGCAATTTCGGAGGCGGAGTAGACTGAAGCTCCGGCTTCGGACACAACGACCTTGGTGGGCGCTTTAACCGTGTTGGGCAGCAGCGACAGCGTGTCTACCACCAAACGTTCGGTCTCACGGCTGGCTGTGCCGTTGCCAATGGCAATAAGCTCGATCTTATGGGTGGCGATGAGGTTCAGGATCGCAGCCTGCGCACCTCGCAGGTCGTTCTTGGGCTGAAAAGGATAGAGTGTATCCGTTGCAACCGCCTTGCCGGTTGCATCCACTACGGCTGCCTTGACCCCAGTGCGTATGCCGGGATCCAACCCCAGCGTCGGGCGTGCACCTGCCGGAGCTGCAAACAACAGGTCTTTGAGGTTGCGCGAAAACACCTGGATTGCCTCGTCCTGCGCGCGGCTGCGCAGGTCAGCCATCAACTCGACCATCATCGACAGCGACAGCTTGACCCGCCATGTCCAGCCCGCGACTTTACGCAGCCACTTGTCACCGGGTGCATCGCTTCGTGTGTTCAGATGTGCCGCCACCATGGCCTCGGCCCGTGCAGTCCCCGCCTCGGGTTCCGGTGCAATATCGAGCGTTACGATACCTTCCTTTGAGGCACGCAACATTGCGAGCGCCCGATGCGATGGGGTCTTGGACCAAAGCTCCGTGTGATCGAAGTAATCACTGAACTTGGCACCCTCCTGTTCTTTTCCCTCGACAACTTTCGCACTCAGAAGCGCTTCGCATTGCATGAAGTTGCGCAGTTCTCCCAACAGTACAGCGTTCTCGGTCAGTCGTTCCGTGATGATGTCTCGTGCGCCATTCAGGGCGTCTCTGGCCGTGGGAATGACCTCATTCAGATACTTCTCGGCCAAGCTCTCTGGCTCCGCTAAACGGTCAGTCAGAATGGCATCGGCCAGCGGTTCCAAGCCATTCTCACGGGCAATCATCGCCTTGGTCCGACGCTTGGGCTTGTAGGGCAGATAAATGTCTTCCAGTTGCGCCTTGGTCTCGGCCCGGACAATCGATTTCACCAATTTATCCGTCAGTTTCCCCTGATCTTTGATCGAGGCCAGAATCGTCTCGCGTCGGGCCTCAAGCTCGCGCAGATAGGTTAGGCGGTCGGACAGTGTGCGCAGTTGTGTATCGTCCAAGCCACCCGTCACTTCCTTCCGATAGCGGGCGACAAAAGGCACGGTCGCACCTTCGTCCAACAATCGAACGGCGGCCCCAACTTGTTCCGGACGTGCGTTGATTTCGGTGGCGATAGTGCGGGCGATACGGTCCAAAGGGGCCTCCTGACTTACGGTTGGAAAACCGTCTTAGCCAGCTAAAGGTGCAAGGGAAAGAGACCTTGATCTGGGAAAAAACGTCTCTGCACAAAATCTGCACGACCGCTGCGCGGTGATCTGCACCCAAACGGGCCAAATAGGGCCAGCATAAACAAGGAGCAGTAATATGGGACAGTTCATCGTACGCGGTGTTCCTGCGTCGGTTTTACAGGATAGTTGGTGGCTTGACGCCCCTGACAAGAATCCGAGCAAAGAAGATGGCACAACGGGACCAAGTAATCGCGATGCCACCGTCGGATTGGTCATTCTGGTTGCACTAGCAGATGTATTGTTTTTCGAACATGTGCCCGGCATTTCTTTAGCGGCCTATGCGCTCGCGGTTGCCGGAGTTGTTTGGGTATTGCTGGACCGCCGTGCTGGTATGACGGGACCGGCGGTGCTTTTGGTCCTCAGCATATTGCCGGTCGTGGAATATGTTCAGGCCTTGTCCTTGGCCTTCTTTTTCGGCGGATCGACCGTTGCGTTATGTTGGGCCGTGTCAGGGCAATGTCAGGGGACATCGGTGCGCCGGTTTCTGTCCCAATATCCCTTGCTATCGATCAGACAAGGAATTGAAGCGGCTCAACACAGTCATTCTGTATCTAAGGACCAAAGGATAGCGCATCGCATTTTGCGTGAGTGGAGCTTCCCTGTTGGTGGGGCATTGGTTCTGACCTCTCTGATAATATCAGCCAATCCAGTCTTATCGGAATGGAGTGATCGGATATGGCATTTTGATCTGCGCTTCGATCGGCTGTTGTTTTGGTTCGGAGTCGCAATACTCATTTGGCCGGTCCTCGCGATTGTCCGACAACCAGAATTGCTATCCCCGCGGTTAGGACCCAAGCAGAGGCGTGGCTTTCCAGCGTTTGGCGTGAACGCACAGTCTGTTGCCAACGCACTGATCACATTCAACATGCTTCTGGCGATCCAAACCGGTATGGATGTCGTGTATCTGTGGGGTAGCGCGGAACTTCCCAAAGGGATGAGCTATGCGGAATATGCGCATCGCGGCGCATATCCGTTGCTGGCAACGGCCTTACTTGCAGGTGCGTTTGCGCTGGTTGCACGGCCTTTTTTGAACGAGCGGTCAGGGCTGACAAGATGGATGATGTTATGGCTTGCGCAGAACGTGCTGCTGGTGATCTCTTCCATGATGCGCTTGTCGCTATATGTGGAATCCTACGGGTTGACCTAACTACGGGTTCACGCTGCGATGTGGATGGTGCTTGTTGTGGTGGGATTGAGCCTGACCGGATGGCAAATTCTGAAAGGCAAATCGAACCGGTGGCTATTGGTCCGATCAACAGCTTTGGGGATTATCGTGCTCTATGCGTGCTGTTTTGTAAATTTCGCCGCATTGATTGCCCGCTGGAATATTGAGCATCCGGTTCGGTTTGATTTCTACTACGCATGCCAGCTCAATCAGATGGCTGCGGCCGAATTGATGAAAGACAGCCGACTGCGGGATTGCGCAACCCCTCCGGTCATCGACAATTGGAGGAATTGGGGCTTTCGCGCAGATCGAGTGATCCGTAATCTGAACGCGGAACCATTGCCGGAGAAGGTTGATGAAAATCCTCGTCGTGGATGATGATCCGCGCTTGCGCGAGTTGGTTTCGATCACGCTCGAGCGGGCAGGCTATCAGACGGTCACAGCGCGCGACGGTCAGATGGCGCTGACCCATGCGATACGGGAATCGCCAGATCTGATCGTGCTGGACGTCGGCTTGCCCGAGCTTGACGGACTTGAGGTCTGTCGTCGCCTGCGGGCGCGTTCTGACGTACCGATCCTGTTCCTGACCGCACGCGATGATGAGATAGACCGAATTTTGGGTCTTGAACTGGGGGCCGACGACTACGTCACCAAACCTTTCAGCCCGCGCGAACTGGTTGCGCGGATCAAAGCCATCCTCAAACGCAGTACCGCAGAAGGCTCGACCACGATTCTTCGGCATGGCCCTGTAGAGTTGGATGTTCCCGGCCATTCGGTTTGGATTGATGGATCTATGCTCGCGTTGACCGCAACCGAGTTGTCAATCCTGCGCCGATTGATGCAAACACCCGAGGCTATAGTCTCGCGCCCTCAATTGATCGATGCTATCTATGGCGCAGGTAGCGCCGTAGCCGACCGCACACTGGACAGTCATCTAAGGAATCTTCGCCGCAAGCTTGGGGATCAAGGCTGGATCGGGGCCATCGAGACCGTGCACGGAATCGGGTTACGGATGGGCACATGGCCGGGTTGAGGCGCAAGTGGCGTCCTTCATTGGGATTTGTTCTTGGCGGAGGTCTCACGGGTACGCTCGTTTTGTCTCTGCTCGGTCTGATCGCTTTGCGCTACCTTGGACCTGAAATCGGGTTTCGCAGTGCTGCAGGTCTTCTGGCGGTCCTGATCGGCTGCGCGACCGGAGTGCTTGGGTATCTTATGGTCCGGCTATTACTCCGACCGATTTCGGCGCTCGCTTCTTATTCAAGCGCGGTGGAACAGGGTCAGCCCGCCGAGCCACCCGATCACTTTGGAACGCAGGAGCTGTCTCGCCTCGCCGGTTCAGTGCTGAGTATGGCAGATACTTTACAACGGCGCGAAGCTTCGATCCGTGTGTTCGCAGATCACGTCATACATGAGCTGAAAACCCCGGTTACAGCAATCCGCGCTGCAGGAGAGTTATTGACGGAGGCCGATGCACTTACAGATCAGGATCGCACATTGTTACACCAGATACTGGGCGCAAGCGATCAAATGCAAATGCAGCTTGCCGCCTTGAATCGTGTTGCCCAGGCAAGGGTGCCTGAACACCATGGAACATCCACGATCGCTGGACTTGCCCACAAAATGCGTACGTCATTTCCCGAACTGGATATCAGCGTTGAAGGGTGCGAGCGGACCCTTCCTCTTGCCTCTTCTGGCCTGTGGATTGTGTTGAACCAACTGTTAGACAATGCCCGCCGACACGGGGCAGGGCGGGTGGCCCTGACGGCGGAAGCCGAACGGTTGATAATTCAGGATGATGGACCTGGCATATCCGATTGGAACCGGGATCATATCTTCAATCCGTTCTTCACCACAGCCCGCGAACGGGGAGGGACCGGTATGGGATTGACTATCGTCGCTAATCTGATGAACGCGCATGGCGGGCATATTGCGCTGATCCCTTCCGATAGAGGTACGCAGTTTGAAATCCGTTTCCCGGATGAGTGAAAAATAGGCATCAGCAAAAGGTATTAAGGCCCGTGTCAATTTGCGCCTCTGTATTCGATTGATCCTAAGCCAATCCTCATTTATTGGAGGCCCTGTCAAATCAGAGTCACCCGTGGGGCCGTCGTGTCCCGTTACGGCTCGGTGCCAAAACTACAGCGGCACATACTCTTGGATCGCACGCCCCTGAAAGGCTTAAAAAAGGTAAGGGAATATGGCAGAAAAATCGAACTTCGACGTATTGTATACCATTGTAGACGAAGCGCCTGAACTGGCGAGCGCCTCGTTCCTGCCCATCATCCGCAAGTTTGCATCAGCCGCTGGTGTCAGCGTCGGCACCAAAGACATTTCGCTTGCCGGGCGTATTATCGCGACCTTCCCCGAGAACCTGACAGACGAACAACGCATCACTGATGACCTAGCTGCATTGGGCGAGTTGGTGAAAACTCCAGATGCAAATGTGATCAAACTGCCGAACATCTCGGCCTCGGTACCGCAATTGGTGGCTGCCATCGAAGAGCTGCAGTCGCAGGGCTACAACATTCCAAACTATCCTGAAGAGCCTTCGACAGATGAAGAAAAGGCAATCCGCGCGCGGTATGACGCCATCAAAGGATCAGCTGTGAACCCTGTGCTACGGGAAGGCAACAGCGACCGCCGTGCTGCACGTGCCGTAAAGAATTATGCTCAGAAAAACCCGCATTCGATGGGGGAATGGAGCGCTGACAGCAAGACCAAAGTTTCGTCGATGTCAGGCAACGACTTTTACGCCAACGAGAAATCGGCAACTATCACGGCAACCCAGGCTGGCGATGCAAAGATTGAATTCGTCGGTAAAGACGGCGGGGTAACAGTTCTGAAAGACGGATGGCCGCTGGCTGAAGGTACCGTGGCGGATGCTACTTTTATGTCGGTCAAGGCTCTGTCCTCCTTCCTTGCAGATGCCATCGAAGACACCAAGAAAGACGGCACCATGTTCTCGCTGCACATGAAGGCGACAATGATGAAGGTCAGTGACCCAATCATCTTTGGTTATGCTGTCAAAGCCTGGCTGGCGCCAGTATTCGAGAAATTCGGCGCAGAATTGGATGCGTTAGGCGTAAATCCGAACTCAGGGCTCGGTGATCTGCTTGAACGGGTTCAGGGCAACGCAGAAATCGTCGCCGCAATCGACGCGATCAAAGGAGATCGCCCCTCGATGTACATGGTGGACTCTGATCGCGGCATCACCAACCTGCACGTCCCGTCAGATGTGATCATTGACGCATCGATGCCCGCCGTGATCCGCGCAGGCGGCAAAGGTTGGGACGAAACGGGTGCAAAGGGCGATACCAACTGCGTGATCCCTGACCGTTGCTATGCACCGGTGTATGATGAGGCGATCAACTTTTTTAAAACCTATGGTGCGCTGAATCCAGCCACCGCTGGCGCCGTCGCCAACGTTGGATTGATGGCGCAAAAGGCCGAGGAATACGGATCGCACCCGACGACGTTCGAAGCGCCTGCTGACGGAACCATCCGTATCGTGCTGGCCAATGGCGAAACGCTGCATGAGCATGCCGTTGAAAAGGGTGACATCTGGCGCGCCTGTACCGTCAAGAAAGCTCCGATCGAGAACTGGATCCAACTGGCGATGGACCGTCAGCGCCTGACTGGTTCCGAGGCGATCTTCTGGCTAGATGCCATCCGTGCCCATGACGCCGAGCTGATCAAATATGTCAAACCCGCGCTTGAGGCTGCGGGTGTGGCGGACAAATTCCTCATCATGGCCCCGCGCGAAGCGACCCGCCAGTCGCTGGAGACCATCACGGCAGGCAAGGACAGCATCGCCATCACCGGTAATGTGTTGCGGGACTACCTGACCGATCTGTTTCCGATCCTCGAACTGGGCACATCGGCCAAAATGCTGTCGATTGTTAAATTGATGAATGGCGGTGGTTTGTTTGAGACCGGCGCGGGCGGTTCGGCTCCGAAGCACGTGCAGCAGTTGGTTGAAGAAAACCACTTGCGCTGGGACTCCATGGGTGAGTTCTGTGCACTCGGAGAGTCTCTGAACTTCCTGGCAGACAGTAAGGGCAACACCAAAGCAGGCGTGTTGGGTGCGGCTGCCGAAGCGGCGACACAGGGTATTCTGGACAACAACAAGTCGCCCAGTCGTAAGGTTGGTCAACCGGACAACCGCGATAGCCACTATTGGTTCGCCCGCTACTGGGCCGATGCTCTGGCTGCGCAATCCGATGATGCTGATCTTGCCGCCGAGTTTGGACCGCTTGCAAAAGAGCTGGCATACAAGGAAGAACAGATTCTGGCAGAGCTGGCAGCGGCCCAAGGCGCTCCTGCGGATTTGGGTGGCTATTATCACACCGATCCCGCCAAAGCGGCAGCCGTGATGCGGCCAAGTGCGACGTTGAACGCGCTTATTGACTAAGCGCGGTTCAGGTACCGATGCCCAAAAAATCTACCGGCCCCATTGTGGGCCGGTTTTTTGTTTCCAGAATAAGAAAAGGGCCGACCCCCATAGCCAACCCTTTTCTGAGTGAGTGGTGGGGCTATCGCCTCACCGGTGCAGTTGAGTTAATCCTACGCTTATTACTCGCACTGAATATTGGGGGATTCCCGTAGGAAGCTGCTTTTTATTAGCAAAAAGTGTTTTTTGTTAGCATTATGTCTGCGTTTTAAGCCCAATACACTGTTTTCGAGCCGTGATTCTTCGCCTTGTGGTTCTTGCGCTCTACTACTCTCTTTCGTCAGTAATGACCTGATAAAAAAAAGGCCGGTCAGAAGACCGGCCCAAAAATGGTCGTATCGACCGAGGGATTAGTTGGATGCCGCGTTAAGCTTTTCGTTCTGTTCGCGCAGCGTGTCCGAGATAATCGCATACCATTCGCCGGATTCACGCATCTCAATCAGACCCTTGTTCATCATCGCTATGTATTCGCGTGCGAACGGGTTGGTGCGATGTGCGAGGAAGCTCATCGACGACAGAGTGGATACATACGGGTTTTCAACGATGTCAGCCGAAGTCAAACCCATGTCTTTCATTGTCGATGCGAACAGGTCGACCTCGAACGCGGCCACATCTGCGGTTCCGGTCAATACCGCATCAAGGCAATCTCGGGCCGAATTGGGCTGAACAACCGTTGTATTCTCGCGGTTCAGACCTTGTTCTTCCAGTACAACCATGCTCCAGCCTGCCATACGGCAAATGGTTGATCCCTCAAGGTCTGAGAAATCCGTTGCCTTTGCGTACTCGCTTTCAGGCAAAGTGAAGAAGCCGCCGACGATGTCATACACCGGAACAGAAGCGACAAATTGGGTGCAGCGGGCTTCGGTCTCTGCAGACCACTCATAAGAGCGGTTGGTACAATCCGGTACAGTCCACGCGATCGAAATATCAAACGCACCCAATGGCAACAGTGTGTCCAGATGCGAACTCCAGTCATCTACAAAGCTGACCGAGAAGTCGCGGCTGTTGCCTGCACGCTGGAGGCTTGTTGTAGCTAGTCGGGTCATGATGCCGCCGCCGCTCAGGTCTTCTGTTGTGAACGGTTCCCAACCGTTGCCTGCGACCATCTTGATCGGCGGTGCATAGACGTTCGAGCGTTTGACACTCGCTGCACGCTTTTCTTCAGCAGCAATCAGTTCTTGCGCGCTCTGGCCGTTTGGCAGGCTGCCATCCTCACAGGGCAAAGCCAGAACCAAGCCATTTTCAAGCGAACCTGGATTGGTGATCGCGTTGCGGTTCGCGTTGAATATCGGCTGATAGTTCGAGGTGCCATAGGCGGCGATGGCAATGGTTGCCAGTGTGTCACCATCCTGAACGGTATAGTTAGAGCAGGCCTCTTGTGCGGCAGCTGCGCCTGCGCTCAGGGCGGTGAGGGCTGTTGCCGACAGTACTGCTTTCTTCAGTTTCTTGTTAAACATGTCCACTTCCTCCAGACTTTTGTTTTGTCAGGCCTTCGGGGGCCCTAGCCATTTTCCATTTGATAGCGCAGTGCGGTTGATACGATGTCGCGCCACTCGCCAGATTGCTGCATGATCGCCAGACCCTGGTTGAGCGTCTCAAGGACGGCTTCCCCATCTGGATTATCTTTGTGGGTCATGACGTTAAGCGACTTGATTGCCGCCAGATTGGGGTTTTCGATGATCTGATGCTCATAGCCGAGCCGTCCAATTGCCTCGACCGCCAAGTGGGCTTCGATTGCGACAATATCGGCGGTGCCATCCATGACTGCATGGAAACAATCATCCGGCGATACTGGCCGCATCAGGGTGATTGCCGGCTCATAGAGACCGACCGCATCCATATGTGACAGCGACCAGCCTTCTGGCCGACAGATCGTGGCGCCAGCGAAATCCGAATAGGTCAAAGTCTGTTCGTAACCCGACCCGCCCTTCGCAAAGAAGGTATCTACAACTTCGTAGAATGGGTTCGAGAAGTTATAGGTTTCGCACCGAGTACGGTCCTTTTCAGACAGACCATCCGCTGCGTCGCAATTTGGACGCGACCAAGGGAATGTGGCATCAAAGGCGAGGGTTGGCATCAGAAGATCGAGATGCGAAGACCAGTCATTCACGAACTGAATTTTATACGGCTGTTCGGGCGCGGCTCGCAGCATCGCTGTTTCCACGAGGTTTGTATAAAGCCCACGATTTGGTAAAGCCTCGTCCGTGAACGGAGCATAGTTGCCACCTGTGATCATCAAGATCTGACGGTCACGAACTTCCGGGCGCTCGCCACCTTTTGCGTCTCGGATCAGCGCTGCACCTTCGGCACGAGCGGCTTCGATTTCTTCCAAAGCTGCCGCTTTTGCAGCAACTACCGCATCTTCGCTTGCTTTTTGCGCTTCTGCCTCAGCAGCAGCCACGCGTGCCTCTGCCGCGGCAATGGCTTTTTCGGCACGCTCTTCCGCTGCTTTGACTAATTCCGCCGCCATTTCCGCCGCTATACGACCAGCCTCGGTATCAGGAACCAGAGCTTCACGCCCCAAATCCTCCAGACAAGGAAATGTCAAAATATCTCCAACACGAATGATATTTGGGTTCGAGCCAATTACATCGCGGTTTGCATCGTATATTGACCGATAGTCTTCGGTCGCATACACCGCGATCGCCAGCTCCCGTAGGCTATCGCCGCGTTGGATCTCGTAGGTTGAACACGCCTCTTGCGCTGAAGCCGTCCCTGTTGCGGCTGCTAGAGCGAGGCCGGATATGATAAGATGGTTTCTCATTTTTTCCTGTTTCTCTGCCTAGTTCATGTCTGTGCCGGTTTAACCACGGCGATTGAAATGTTGTCCTGATCCGGGTCTGCTTTGGCCTTTAGCGCCTGAAGAAGCGCGTCGGCGATATCGCGGGCCGGAGATTGATTATGAGTGCGCAGCAAAATCTCGATCTCGGTGTTATCGAGATACTGCAGTCCATCACTGCCAAGGATCAGAATATCTGCCGGCACCAGGTCCAAAGGCTGTTCCGGGCAATCAACCTTCGGGATTGCAGCGCCCATGATGACCGAGGTCAGCTGGTTGCGATCCGGATGCATCTGCGCCTCTTTTGCGCTGAGCAGACCCTGCGCGATCTGCGCATCGATCATCGGGGCCATCGAGTGGTCCTCGTTGATCTGTGACAGGGTATCATCGCGAAACAGATACAAGGGGCTATCGCCGATCGAAATCCAAAAGATCCGCTGCTCCAACATCAGCATGCCCAGAAGGGTAGAGCCCAAGTTGACCTTGTTCTCTTCGCCATGGCTGGCGATTGCGGCGTTAGCCTGCATTGCGGCCATCGGCAGAGCGTCGAGCAGTGCGCTCTGAACAAGGTCAGGCTCATCCAACTGGGCATCCATCGCGTCGCGCCAGGCAGAAATGATCAGCTGCGAGGCAACTTCACCCGCATCATGGCCACCCATACCATCGGCAACGACGACATATCCTGCATCCGCCGTATCAGAGACCCGTGCGGCAATCGCGTCTTCCTGCGAGTCGCGCTGACCCTGGTCCAGGATCAGGGCAATATCATATGCAGGGGTCGCCAGCATTAATCGGCATCCCGCCAGTCAAAGCCATCATCGCAGAAGGCCATGAAACGGATCGATGTCTCGCTGATGCGGATCGAGTCTCCGTTTGACAGGGCAATGGTGCTCAGCACGGGTTTGCCATTCAGACGGACCAGATTGGCCTTGCCGCCATGACCCAGATAACATTTCCGATCCTCAGGATCATAGGCGATAACAGCATGGTTGCTGCGCGAGATTCCGGTATCTCCGAAATCCAACTGAATAGCTTGATCATCGTTCCGGCCAATCTGCATCAACCCTTCGGTCAATGTGATTGCGGCACCTCGGCCCGGACCGGCGGTTACAACCAACCATCCGACAGGGAAAGTTTGTTGCACGGCCTCGGCTTTTGCGACAGGTTCGGCTGTTTCCATCAAGTCCTGAACATGCGTGTCTGCCCGTTCAAAGCCCAGGAAAGTGGTCTTTACGCGCGAACGCCGGTCTGCTGAAGGCGCGGCTGGCGCTTCAGGTTCAGTCACTTCTACAACCGAGACCGCCTCCGGTTCGGGTGCGGGCTCAGGCTCCGCAATTGCTTCTATCTCAGCTTGGGCTTCAAAGGCTTCCTCAGGCTCCGCAGTCGCTATTTCCGCGACGGCGGCGAGTGTCTTATCGTCCTCGGCTTCATCCTCAGTGCTGAGATGAAGCGTCACAATTTGCTCGTCTTCGTCTTCAGCTTCCTGCAAGTCAGACGCTTCTTCTTCCACAATTTCTTCAACGATCTGATCTTCTTCGAACTCCGGCATAGGCTCCTCCGGAATTAATTCGTCAGATTCTTCATAGTTGTCTGAACTCACGTTGCCACCAGCCAGTGCAGCGCGCAGTGCGTTGAAGTCGGCAATTGGCTCAGGCTTTTCATCCTGTACCACGTCTGCTTCCACCGCTTCATCTTCTTTCGGTTTGCCGGCACCCTCGAGAAGCCGGCTAAGAGGGCTTTTGTATTTAAACATGGTGACGACACCTTCTTTGTTTTCTGTTGCGGGGATCAGCCCGCAGGATGGCTACTAACCGCTGCCTAAAAGGGCAGAGGCACTATTGAATAAGAAACAGGGAAACTCTTACTTCGCGACGGTCCGGTTCCCGACGGGGCGACGATGGAGATGCCGCCCCCAGTTCACACACTGGCGATTTTCACATAAACCGGTTCAATTACTCCTGCGTTAGCTGCATAACCGCAGTGCCTTCTCCGCCATTACGCAGTATGATCAAGCGCGCCTGGGGCTGATTGTCGGAAGCAAGAACAGCGAGAATGTCATCAAGGCTTTCTGGCTGGTCGAGTGCCGTACCTGTCTGCGCTTCACGCAGAACAACATCACCTTTTTGCAAGCCCCCCACGCTGTTTTCCGGGGCAGAGGCAACAACGGTTTGCCACCCCGCGTCACCTGTATGATGGGCTTTAAAAGTGTATCCGTTCTGCAATCCAAACATACGATGGGCAGGCAGTGCCAAAAGCCCGTTTTGTGCACGCGTCTGACCCAGTTCACGATAACGCGCCGCAACACGGATATACCCGTCCGGATCGACCGAGAAATTATCCAGAACCTGTGAAACCAGAGTTGCATCCGGGCGGATCGGCTCGCTGTTGAGCCTAAAGATCGTGGTTCCACGCTTCACCCAGTCGCCGATGACAGCCGTGTTCAGGTTCGCGTCGACATCATTGATCGCAATGACACTGCCTGTCGCACTGCGACGTTTGGAGATGTCAAAGGGCACTTCAATATCCCAATGCCCAAAGGCCACTTGATTTTCCGCCAGAGTCACCGGTTCTGAAGTGGTCTCATCGTTTAGCGCTGTCTGTACCGCTGCATCTTCGGCTTCATCTGAGGGAGCGGTTTCCGCATCAACTGCAGCGGGCACCTCTGATGCCACTTGTGTTTGCTCGACAGGATCTTCCTGTTTGGTTTCTGTTTCGACAACCGGTTCTGCCTGTGCATCTTCTGGGTCTGCCGCTACGACCTCAGGCTCTGTGACCGAGACAGTTTCAACCTGTTGCGGTTCGGTCTGGGAAACTGCGGCCTGCTCGATCGGCTCCGGCGTTGCCTCGATTGAGTCGGGTGTTACCTGAGTTGCCTCATGTGTCGGCTGATCACTTGACAACATGAAGTACCCACCGGCTGCCAACGCCGCCGCGACGACAACGGCACCTGCGATTACCTTGCCACTGCCACCTGAACCGCTTTTGATAACGGTATCTACTGCTGCGACGGCTTCGTCTTTGGGTGCAAATTTTGCGAGATCGTCTTCGGATTTTTCCTCATTGCCGAGCGCCAGATCAGAATTCCCTGCAAGCAAGGCAGTCACAACAGCTTCGGCATTCTCGCTTTCCGCTTTGATCCGTTCTTTTTCGGCCTGCTCGTCTTTACGATCCATGCCTACAATGACTGAGACCGGGCGGTAGGCGAAACTGTCGAACATCACCCCGGGACCACGGAACATGCGCAACCAGTCTAACGCGGTTTGCAAGCGGTCAGGGGTGTGAACCTCCATCGCCTTATCAATCGCCTCAAGGAATCCATCGGGATAGCCTTTGAAACGTCCGGCTAGCGGGATGTATGGGTCGTCTTGTCCGTTGTTGAATGCGTTCAGACGTGTCTGACCATCAATCGGTCGCTCGCCACCAATCGCGTGATACAGGGTTGCAGCAAGCACATAAAGATCACTGCTGGGCCCTTGTTCCGCCCCACGCACGTAAAATTCGTGTGGTGAATACCCATCCTTGATCACGCGCAACGTCAATAGGGCCGCCGATTTGTTTGCCGCCTGTTCGCGCGCTGCACCAAAGTCGATCAGGACCGGCTCGCCGTTTTCGTCAATCAGGATATTGTCCGGCGATATGTCGCGATGCAACATGCCGCTTTGGTGAATGAACGACACCGCAGAAAGCATCTTTTCGGTGACCTGAACTATGAAATCAGGCCCGCTTTTGTTGTCAGGATTTTCGACATAGTCCAACAAATCGCAGCCACGGATCAGGTCCATAGCGATATAGGCGGTGTTGTTGTCTTCAAACACCTGATGCACGTCGACAATGTTTGGGTGGACTAGCCGCGCGTGGTTGCGCGCTTCCTGAATAAACAGATCGATAATGGCGCGGAGGTCATCCTTTTGGTCGGGATTGGCGGCTTCGACCAGATCACCATTCCGCTGACAAAGTGCGCCAGGATAGCATTCCTTGATGACAACATCGCGATCCAGACTATCGCGTGCGAGATAGGTTATACCAAATCCACCGTTGCTTAAAAAACGGAGAATTTCATACTGACCGCGCAGCAGCTTCGCGCCTGGCTGCAATCCTTCGATCTGAGGTTCGTCGTGCGTTGTGCCGACAGCCTGGTTGTGGCTCATTTCTTCCCGCCCATTCTACTCGTTTTTTGCGGCTTAGATAACCAGGGCTTTAGCCCGCGAACTCACAACCAAACACAACCGCAGGACACTTTAGACGGTTAGACGTTTCAAATTTGACTTTATTTGGGCCACCTGATGGCTTCACTAAGGATCAAAAATTCAGAAATCGCACATATAGTAGCGCCTAACGCTCTGCATACAATATAGTGTATTCCTAAGGTGAGCTAATCGGATTCTATATCTTCAAAAACCGCGCTTGGTCCACGAAATCGAAACAATAGCGCGGTGATTCCGATCCTTTCGAATCGCTGCGTTGCGGCTCAATTATTGCGGGAAAAACCTACGTTCCGGTTTTCGGAGGGGCAGACGCGACCGAGCTGCCGGCCCATGCAAGGTTGTCGCTAAGCTGTGCAAGGATGCTGATCGCGTCTTTGAGAGGTGCATCGCCACTCTCGAATTGTAGTAGCAACAGCAGGTCGGTTGCCTTTTCGAACTCAGCCGGAATCCAATCAGCCTCGGGGTCGATTTCGGATCCGGATTCCAACCTCTCGGCAAAATCCTCAACAATTTCCTGACAACTTTGCAGAAAGGCCGCAGGCTCGATATCCGAGCTTTCACGCAGGTCGTTGTAGATACTGGCGATGGCTGCAAGCCAATCTTCGAGAATTGGATTATCCAGAGGGGGCAGGGCGGTTTCTAAGCTTGATTGGACCGCAATGCCATCAGCCTTAGCGTCACGTTCTTCTTCAACCCCTATGAGTTCTTCCAGATAAGGCAGAAATTCTTCGACCAAGTCCTTCTGAGCTGCTTCAAGATCATGGCGTCGATGGTCAGTCGCAACGCTTAACACCTGTTCGGCCAAATTTTGGCCACCACAGGTCTCCCAAAGATCAAAGTCAGGCTCGGGTTCCTGCTCCATTGCACGCACGGCAACCGGCGTGCCAATGGGCACAACCGCACGGAACAGATCACCTTTTTCTTTATTCAGTCGGGCAACAACCCGATCCAGAGAATCCCGAACCGGAGGCAAGTCGGCGTGGGTTACGGCCAACAAGCTGTTATCGCGCAGCTTCTGTGGCACCTGCGCCCACAAATGCCGTTCAGTTTCGCGCCAGGCGTTGGTTCCGTTGGTACACCAAATGGCGCAGTCCACATACTCCAGCAATCCCAGTGTCTGCTTGTATGTATCATCCAAAGCACCGGCACCGGGCAGGTCGAATAGCGAGATCTCTTGTAGGGCAGGGGTGTTCAACCCGACCGAGATGAAATCAGGTTCGTCAGCTGCGGCTTTTTCCAGCGCAATCCCTGAGTAGACCTTGGGTTCTTTGTCCCACCAACCAACGGTGGTTTCAGGTGTATCAGCGTAAGCGACGATAACCAGCGGCAGTTTCAGATGCTGCGGCCCGGTGGGCAGAATGTCAGCACCTGCAAGCATATTGGCAAGGCTGGACTTCCCGGCGCCAAATTCCCCGGCAAAACCGATGGACACCGCGTTCGAAAGCCGCTCGGCATGAGCCAAAGCGCGGGAACGCATATCGTCCAGCTCAACCGACGAAGGGGCGCTTCCAGTAGCAGTCAGGAAACGCTCTAACTGGCGAACTTCCTTCTCGGTTCCGGGGAATTCAATCATTCTGCGGCCTCTGCCTGTCGAGTGTCCACGGGTGCGGTTCCATGTACCGCACCCAGTTCATCGCTGATGCGGCGGGCCTGGTCAACCGCACGTTGAGCGTCGGCACGAGCATTTGTATCGTCGGTTCCGGCGCGATGTTCCAGATGTCCGGCAAGTAGTGCCAAATAGTGATCCAGCACCGTTTGCATGCGTTCGATCAGATCGATTCTGGCGGTATCCACCAGATCGTCACCAATCATCTCGAATTCCTGTACGATCATTCTTTCCGCCCGGTTCAGAACGCTGCGGCGCGAAATCAGTCGCGATAGCCATGTCACACGCAGTTCGACCGTAATACCCCGCGTCAATGCACTGGTGTCTGGTCTGAACCAACGCACCGCGCTTGTATTCATGCGATTGTCCACCGGCTCCTGCCAACCAGGCAGGGCACGCAGGGCAGCATTGCTTTGCATGTCGATCGCATAGAGCTCACTAAGCATGCGTTGACGCACCACCTGAGTCGCGCCTTGAACAAGCTCTCGCATCCGCTCGCGCAGTGGTGTGAAATTCAACTCGGTATCACCGTCTTTGGTCAACAGAGGGGATTGGCCATCGGGACCACGTACGACAATCGAAACAGCCTCAGCAACCGTATCGTCCATTACGCCACGCAGATTGGCCAGCACGTCATCCATATCGTTGGTGATCGCCTGGGATTTCTCTGCAATTAACGCGCGCAGATCTGTAAGTGTCTTGTTATTTTCTTCAACATCTGCCGTATCAGGCCCGTCCTGCTCTTCAATCGCACGGAGCCTCGCGTTGCTGCGCTCAAGCTCACCCTGGGCAAAACTGTTGAGGTGCTGCCAAGCCATATTGAGTTGTTCCTGACGTGGGCCTTCCGTCAGAGCTTTGGTCACATGGCGGCGCAGATCGGGCAGGCCCGACGCGATCATTGCGGCAAAACGCAATACGCCTTCGCGGCTGATAGGGCCGGGGCCTTGCTTAATCTCTTCGACGCCATCCAGGTATTGCTTCATCTGCTCAGGATGAGCCCGAAGCCAAGCGAGTATCTGATCGTGGTCAATGCCGGTTTCATCACCGGTCAGAGCGTAATGCGCCCATTGGGCGCTGCCCATCAGGACATCGATATCAGAATTACCTAAAGCATTCTCAAGCCCGTCCAACACATCAGCGCGCACCTTCGTGGCATCCTCAGCACCGCCACCCAATTCATCAACACGGTTGATGAAAACCACAATCTGACCAAGCTCTAGCGCTTGCATCAGACGGAACAATTTCAGATCCGCACGCGACAACGCCTGATGCGCCGAAAGCACCACCACAAAGAAATCTGATTCCTTGAGGTATTGGCGCGAAATTTCCTCGCGGATTAGCAGCGGGTCGTTGACACCAGGTGTATCGGTAACGGTTACCGGATACGGAAAATGACCGATGTCAAAATAGACCTCGGCCTTGCGGGTGATATCGCTATAAAGACCTCGGTCCGAACCGGGGTCATGTTCCCCTTCATCCGTTGGGTCATCTCCAGCACAAACATATCGTGCCAAATCGTCTGATGTTAGTTCATCTAGATCGTGATGCTGGCCCAACAAGTGTTTGTAGCTGTCACCAAGACGCAGCTTGGCGCGGGTTTTCATGGCCTCAACCTGCTCTTCGATCATCTCGCGTTTATAGCTGTCTTCCTCGTCCGGGAACATATTGCGCAGCTCTTCGCCTTCAGCGATCAGAGCTTGCCATTGGCGATTGTCGAAGAAGTGAAACTCGGCACCCGATTTCCTGCCGGATGGATGGCCGAAATGCATGTCGGTGATCACAGTTGTCCAAGGGTTCACGTCTGAGGGTAGATATTCCGCCTGCCCGGTGAAACCATTGATCAAGCGAGACTTGCCAGCCTTGATCTGGCCTACGAAAGCGATCGAAGGCTTGAGGTTCGACAGATCGTCAACAATGCGTGAGATGAAATGACGTGTTTCGTCATTGCTCATCCCATTCATGTCTTCTGCGATGCGAATAAGCTCGCGGCGGTTTAACTCACTCATAAGATTTACCCTGGTAACTCGTATTTATCATCTAGCTTTGCAAAATGGACACTATTTGGCAGGAACGCGGTCATTCGACGGCGTTTTTCAAAGATTTCCACAGGTTGACAGCAGCGCCCAGCTTACGGGTGTCATGAAACGCGGCTGCAACGTCCTCATCATCGCGCAGGATCGCAAGGCCAACACCTTGACCCCCGGATGGTCGCATTACGATCAATTGCGGCTCTGACAGTATGTTAGATACATCTGCTTGCCAGCCGAGGAGATCTTTGGTGAAACGCGCCAAAAGGTTTTCGTCTGGATGCGCAGGCTGCCCTTCGGAACAAAGCCCATCAAATTTGACCTCATCGCTAATCAAAAAGCGTCCCAAAGCAAAGCGTTCAGAACCTTCATAGAATGCATCAGTGATCCCCGATGGGCTCTGTTGATCCGTTTCTACTACAGGTTCAGGGGTGGCATCCGGAACAATCGTCATACGCCGCTCATCCGGTAGAACAATATTTCCGCAAGCCGCCTCTACCTCAGAAAATGTTATGCCCACATCATCCGCTTCAAGCGCCGAATCCGGTCTGAGCGAAATCAACTCTAAAGGGCCGGGGGCGATCGCGATGTCAGAAACCAGTTGGGCCAGTCGGCCCGTCAAGTTTTCACGGGCATCGGTTTCAAAATCGGGTAAAGGCCCCGAAACACAGCGAAAGACATCGGTGATCCGAGAGCTGTTCACTTCAACCGCCAGCATTCCTCCGTCGGCCGCCTTGAACTCTAGCCTCCTTGGCAGGATCGTGCCGCGAATAGCGTTCAGTACCTCACCTCGTCTTGCCTGCGCTGTTTCGCCCGACAGATATACTGCGGGAGATAAACGCGCGACCGAAGATTGCCCGATTTCTTCGAGCAATTCGAGTATTTCGCCATCCATCATACCGTGAACCCCCTCTGGTTCCGTCTATACCGCAGCAGCCACCGAGCTGAGGCTGAGATGTGATTTTGTAAGCGCAAGCCCGGTATTCGCGCTGTCGCGACAAATATAGCAGACAACGTGATCCGGGTATTTCGGCGTTCTCAGAAAGATATGTATACGATCATTGGCGAACACCGCGATTTCCCCAAATCCGGGGTGTTCCGTTTCATCTATCTGTGCCGTGCGCAACAATTCCTCAAAGCCTTTTGTGCCCCGGCTTTGAAACAGGTTAGCAACTGAAAGCGCCAGATTTTCTAAAGCATCTGAACTCTCTCGGTCTGCAGCATCAATGCCCAATAGCATCCCTGTTTCCATATCAACATACCCGGCTGCAACGCAGTCGGGTATGGTCTCGATGGCCGAGGCTAAGGCGGATTCTATCGACATTCAGATATCCACCTCAAAGAATGTTTCAGATCGCGTGCCATTCTGCTCCACCGTTTTTGCGCGCTTCCACCACCGGTCGCATGCTGGCTTCGCTATTGCGAGCGGTGTGCTCCAGCGCAATCTGATCATACTCGGACAAAAATGCAGCAAAAGCGCTTTTCAAGCCTTGGGCATCATCAGGCAGACTTTCCCGCGCTACGATCTCGCTCCACATCGCAGACGCGCTGAGTGGCGATTCCGAGGGCAGAACGCTTGGATCGGCTGCTTGTTCTTCAGACGCCTCTTCATTCGACTTCGCTTCGCCACTCAATTCAACCACTTTGGCTGGCGTGAGTGAGTTTGATTCCGGTTCCGGCTCGTATTCTTCTGTTGATTCCTCAGATTGCTCAGAAAGCAATGACGTAATCGACGAGATAGACACTTCGATGTCCGAAGCCGAGCTCTCCTCATCGACAAAAGTCTCCTCGGATGTAGAGGCTTCTACCGTTGCATCTTGTTCATCTTCGGGACCGAGAATAATTAGCTCCGCATCCTCTTGGTCCTCTTCTTCATCCATGAAAGCAAACTCATCGACGTCATGGGTCGGGTTCGCCAAAAGGTTCAGATCCAGCGGGTCATCGGATTGTTCTGAGAATACGGAACGCAGATCTTCATCAGCTGGTTCTGCTTCAGAGGTCATTTCGGCGCGCATCCGTTCTGCCTCGTCTACGTCAATTCGCGGGCGCTCAGCTTCTTCTGAGCGGCGCTCGACGCGGGCAGGGCGGATTGGAAAGCTTGTGACAACATCACTGCTCGCTTCAGCCGGAGTGTCAGCCAGCGGATCCTGATGCACCAACGGTACATCTTCCATTCGGCTTTCCGGATGCAAATGGCTCACTTTTGGTGCTTCGGACAGGGATTTATCAATTTGATAGCGGGCTAGCATATCCGCTCGCTTGTCCATAATCTGCTCGGTGATCTCCAGGAAACTGTCGACCATCTTACCACCACCGCTGCGTGACCAAAGTTCGGCATCACCGGTTTTGTCACGGGCCATGATGGCATCACGGGCCGAGAACAGTATCGTGCGATTGAACAAATGACCCGCTTCGCGATTTACGCGGCGCAAGACCTTTTGCCTGTCTTTCTGATTTAAAGCATCCGCACGTGTCACCAGCAGCAGCGATTTGTGCTGCAGCCTTTCAGGCAGCGAAACCCAGGTGGCACGTTCAGTCTCGCGCCAGGCTTGTGTCGAGTGGGTGCACCACAACACACCATTGGCTTGGCCAACTGCACGCTGCCAGACATCCGTCGAAATCTTCGGGTCCGAAATCCCGGGTGTGTCGATCAAGTCGACCGCCTCAAGAATATCGGCCTCAAGGAAGATGCGAATGAACTGGGCGTCGTTGACACCAACCTGTTCAAGCTGATCCAACTCGATATTCTGCGTACTGCCATCATGGCGTTTGATATAAGCGGGTCGATTGCCCCAGCTGAACCAGATCGGCGGCAGCTGCGTAGCTGTGACCTGCGTTGGCAGTGCCTGTTTGCGCAGCAGGAAATTCATCAACGTCGATTTGCCTGCACTGAATTCCCCCATAAGCGCAAACACGGGTTTGCGGCGGGACCACTGCTCGATGCGGTTCCATGTCTTGGGAGAGACGAAGCGGGTTTGTGAATTTTTTACCATAACTCTTCTTATGCTGCTTCGTTACTAAGATCTTTCAGGATATCGCCCAGAATATCGTCGCGCGATTTCTGTGGCTTCTGCTCGGCGATCTGTGCCGCAGCCCTGTCAGGTGAATGCGAGATGCTGAGCAACGTGTCTTTCTGCTCGACCATAAAGTCGGTCAGCGTAGCACGTACATTCTCCAGCACGGCGGCAATCTGGTTCTCCTCGATATCTTTGGTGATCGAGTTCGCCTCAGATGCGATCAAGCGCGTGTAGTCTGCGGCATAGGCCTCAAAGCCCTTTCGGCGTTGCCACCATCGGCGCCACCAGGTGCTTTGCAGATCCAGCGCGATAGTGCGCCCAATCCCGAGTGGCGGAGGCACGCGTGGCACGATCGGAGCTTCGATATTGAATTCGCCCAAATGGTTGCCCAATAGTTTCTGGTACAGAGCCTCAACATCCGCCGCAGCAGCCGAATACAGCGCACCGGCTTCCTTGCGCATCGAACGGGCAAAGCTGAAATATGCGGCTTTCTGCAAAGTTCGCAGCCCGGCCGGGTCATATTGCCATGTACCCTGCTCTCCATTTTGCTCAAGATGTGAGATCAGAGAATCTGTTGCGCGCTTGACAAAATTCGCTTCTGCCGAGGCAAGTCGCTCCAGTACCTTGTCGCGCAGTTTGGTTGTCAGCTCGGAAGCTTTCTTTTCGTATTCGGCTGTAACCCTCGCAATCGCGTCTTCTGGCGACGCACCATCTAAATCCCGAACAATTCCATCCGAGTTTGACAAGGTCTTAGCAACAGCTGTCGCCCGAATCTGACTGGCGATATTGCGCGCCCGATGCCGGACGCGATCCAAAAGCCGCGTTCCGGCACCTTCGGCAATACGCTCATTCATCGCGAGCAACAAATCGGGCAGGCCGGAAAGCGCCCAGATCTTGTCGAGTGACGCCGCCTGATCGCCGAAACCGGCAGCCAGGTAGAAAGTGTTCAATGCCTCGCGCGATTCTTCTGTCAGAATGTCCGGATTTCCAGTGAGAGCTGCCTCAGCCCACAGGGCGCTGCCAAAGACAACGCTTGTGTTGGCGTCAATGTTGTTCTGCTTCAGGGTGTCCTGAATGCGATCGCGAATCTCGGGGACCTGATTGACCGGGTCAGACAGTTCATCAATCCGGTTCACAAACAGAATGATCTGCCGGTTTTCGAACTGAGCGATAATACGCATCAGCGCCATATCCATCGTGGTCAGTGCCTGGCTTGCAGCCAATACAACTATGCAAACCTCTGACCCTCGCAGGCTGCGTAAAGTGATCTGTTCGCGCACCATGAATGTATCGTTCACGCCCGGCGTATCGCAAAGCTTAAGCGAAATCGGATATTGCGGGATATCCATAAACAGCTCTGCCGATTTCGTCACATCCGCAAAACGACCCGTCTTTGGGTCGATATCTGGGTCATCCTCATCCCCAAGACAGACATACCGTTGGACAAGTTCATCATCGAAATAGTCATACTGGTGACTTTGGCCAAGGATCAGGTCGAAGTGTTTGCCCAACCTTTGCTCGGACTTAGACTTCATCTCCCCGATCTGACGGCGGATGTCATCCATCTCATCGTCAGCACCAGCACGGTTTGCGAGTTCGCCCAAGCGACCGCCGCCAACCATCAGGTTGTCCCATTCTTCCTGCTCGAAAAAGGTAAACTTGGACTTGGTGCCCCCTTCAGTCCGGGTATTGATATTCAGGGTGGTCACCACAGACGTCCATGGGTTCACATCCGAGGGTAGCAGATTTGGTCGCCCCGCCAGAATGTTGACGATGGACGATTTCCCGGCCTTTACCTGCCCCACCATTGTGACGCTGGCTGAAAAATTCTCCATTTTAGTCTTGAGCGCAGCGAGCCGCGCGGAAGAACGCGCATCCGCCACCTCTGTCAGTTGGTCGATCTGCGTCGTCAACGAAGTCATTGTCTCTGTCATTTCGGACAGAGCCTCGTTTCCTACAGACAGAAGGTGGTCGTTACGCGCCATGGTTAGCCTCCGGTACCTGTTGCGGCAAATTGGTCCCCTACCCCGTCCGGCAGGCTCGCAAGCGTGTCGATGCGCGCGATAAGGTCCAATGCGTTACCGAGGATCACAGCCTCGGTTTGCGGTGAAATTGATTCATATGCGAAGGAATCGGCAAGCACTTCGATAGAACTGAAGCCTTCCCCATTTTCCAGGCAGGCGACACGGCGCCCTGTTGGAAAATCTTCTGATTTGTTTGCCGGCAAAGGCATGCGGGCATTCGCCAGCAAATAGCGATTGCCCGAATGGGTTTTGAGCGCAACGCCGAAACCAGTTCCAGGATGCTGGCGGTTCAGAGTTTTTAGCTCGCCGATAAAATTTTCTCGGGCAAGACTTACAACGTCCTGCTCGGAAGCAGCGGATTTGATCAGGTTGGTCACGACAGAGACCCTTGTTCTGGAGTTGAGCAGAAACTCGCACGGTGCCAGAAGGCAAAAAGACTCATTAACTCCTGCGTTCAATCAATTACGATTTCCGCGGTGTTATTTTGACGCGAATAGGATATTTTGGCGTTTGAAATGTGGCACAAATAAGGTGATGGACCTCATAAATACCTCAACCTATAAGAGAATTCCTAAAAAGCACCCACCAACTGGACCCGCGACCGATTCCAATACTGACAACTCTAATCTGGTGCGCTGGATCAGAATTGAGTCTCAATATATCTTATATTTATTTGTTTTTTAACAAAATTAATCGATCCCCCTCACTAGGTGTAACTTTGCTTAAATTTCCTTCAGGCTACTCACACAACACCCAAAATATCACTCTGGCGACCCTTCGCCCACAAGCCTCGTGGTGAGCTCAACTTATAGGTGCAACACGCTTACGATCAAAAAAGGTCCACATGTTCACCTTTTGGAAACAATAATAATGTCAAGATTGAGCCTATTCTGACATCTCAACGAACAGAAAATCTCTGCACTTTGATCTAAATAAACCCGCCCTTCAAAGACATTTCCTTTTCGACGGATTGCCACTTCGGACTTGCACTCGGTTCTCAGGAGTTTGGATGAAGTGCAATTCGACGTCTTATTGTTTCTCGTGCGGCGATAATAATCTTGTGTATTGTCGCACTTTACCTCTCGCGCTCCCTCAAAAGCTTTGCTATTGAGCGCCTCGTCGCGATGCTTTGGCATCGGGTTGCGGGTGTGGCGAAATTGGTAGACGCACCAGATTTAGGTTCTGGCGCCGCAAGGCGTGGGGGTTCAAGTCCCTCCACCCGCACCACAAATCTTCACAGAATCGATTCGTTGCTCTGACGTTGGGTCGTCAAACTCAAACGCCGTAGCGTGCCATAAACATATCGACCGCCTGTATAGCAACCTCGTCAATCTCACTTTGGCTGAAACTGTT
This sequence comes from Ruegeria sp. YTSA064, assembly GCF_059610325.1. Lineage (NCBI taxonomy): Bacteria > Pseudomonadati > Pseudomonadota > Alphaproteobacteria > Rhodobacterales > Roseobacteraceae > Ruegeria > Ruegeria sp. YTSA064. The sequence continues at coordinate 70,588 of NZ_JBXWNK010000006.1, read as the reverse complement.
TTGGATACCAAAAGCGGCCCGTCCCCATAGCCTTACCTTACACAGCTCCGAAAACTGCTCGGCCGCAATATTGACGTCTTCGACAGCCAACTCTCCTTTTGCGACCGCTTTGGTCAGATACTCTGCCATCTGTCGCTGACCATTCTGAGGACCTGCCTCAAAGAACGCTTTGCCGAGTTCCGGGAACCTGTCGCGCTCGGCGACGCAAATGCGAAAGACTTGCTGCGCAAAGTCTGAAACCAGAAATGCAGTAAGCTGAGTTGCTGCAATTGTTAGCACCTCGCGCGCAGGTTTGGTCTCGTCAATCATTGACAGGATACGCTCGGACATTAACCGGCACTCAGTCTGGGCGACTTCGGTGAACAACAGACGCTTGTCGGGGAAGTAGCTATAGAGAGTGGCCTTCGACACGCCCGCTGATCGCGCAATGTCATCAACACTCGCGCCTTCGAACCCATCCGCCATGAACACCTCGCGCGCCCCGCGCAAAACCTGATCGAATTTTCGGCCTGTACGCAGGATGGCGGCGGCTTGAGTCATGATGTCTCCTGAATGCGATATTCTACAACACTATAAACCGTTCGGTTCAGTTTCAACGCAATTCAACTGGATCGCGGTTTTGTCACAACGTTTAACCGTCAAGAGTAGCTTCTGCCGCGCGTCGCCCTTGCGACCCCGGCCTATCATGTTAACACACAGCTATGGTCGAGATCTTTCTGCGCACATTACCCTTCTTCGCAATCATCGGCCTGGGATTTTGCGCCGGTCGCAGCCGATTTTTCCCGCCCGAGGCGACTGCCTATCTGACCAAGTTCGTATTTTTCTTCGCCTTATCTGCAATGCTGTTTCGATTTGCAGCCACCTTGCCCTTTGCCGAGATCTTCAATGGTCGTCTTGTGATCGGGTATCTGATTGGAACGGCGGGTGTTTATGCACTGGCGACGGCCGTCGCCTATCTGCGCGGATTGGATATTCCGACGGCTGCTGTTGAAGCCCAATGCGCCGCGATCGGCAATGTAGGGTTCCTGGGCTTGCCAATGCTGGCGCTCTTGTTTTCTGAAGCGGCCATAGGACCCGTGATGTTGGTTCTAACCGTTGATCTTGTTGTGTTTTCCTCTTTGATCGTAATTTTGATCAACGGTGGTCGAGATGGTCGGCTCGGTCTTGCGACGGTGCGCTTGATTGGGGTTGGCTTGCTGAAAAACCCAATGATCTTGTCAATCTCTGCCGGGTTGATCTGGTCGGCATTCAATGTGCCCGTCCCAGCCCCTTTGAACGACTTTCTAACAATTCTGGGGGGTGCGGCGACACCGGGTGCTTTGTTTGCCATTGGCGCGTCACTTGCCGACAAATCGGCGGAACGCATACAGATTGCGGGTTGGCTGAGTTTTTGCAAACTGGTTCTGCATCCCTTTTTTGTCGCACTTATGGTGATCTGGCTGATTCCGGTTGCATCCTTTCCAGCCATGGTCGCCATCGCGGCGGCGTCTTTACCCGTTGCGGGCAATGTCTACATGCTGGCCGCGCATTACAGAGTGGCCCCACAGCGCGCATCCGCAGCAATCTTACTGTCGACTTTGGCCAGCATCCTGACTGTCCCGCTGGTAATTGGTTGGGTCAGCACCCTCTGATCTTCAAACTTTTCTAATAATCCACCCGCCGGTAGCACTCGCACTTTACGCGGACGCGACAGAGCGATAGCCATGACGCCGACACAACGTAAGGATCAGAGCGATGGAAACCCTTTCGGAAAATGCCTGTTTTGGCGGTGTGCAAGGCGTCTATCGCCATGCCTCCTCGGCTTGCAAATGTGATATGACATTTGGTCTTTTCCTTCCGGCCGAGGCAAAGGACGGCCCGGTTCCGATTTTGTGGTATCTATCAGGCCTGACCTGCACACATGAAAACGCAATGACCAAAGCCGGAGCGCAAGGCTGGGCGGCAGAACAGGGTATTGCTCTGGCGTTCCCCGATACGTCGCCTCGCGGAGATGGGGTCGCGGATCATGAAGACTATGACCTTGGTCAGGGCGCGGGATTCTACGTCAATGCTACACAAAAACCTTGGGCCCCTCACTTCAACATGTGGGACTATGTCGCCGAGGAACTACCTGCGCTGTTGGTAGAGAGCTTTGCAATTGATGCCGACCGCCAGGCAATCACCGGGCATTCGATGGGCGGACATGGTGCATTGACGCTGGCGATGAATCTGCCTGGGCGGTATCGGTCGGTTTCAGCCTTCTCGCCGATTTCAAACCCGATAGGGGCGGAGTGGGGTCGCAAGCAGCTCAGCGCCTATCTAGGCGATGATGAAGCGGCATGGGCTAAGCACGACGCGTCAGCGATGATGAAAAGTACCGGCTTCAACGGTCCCATCCTGATCGATACTGGTGCAAATGACCAATTCATGGACCTGCTGCGCCCAGAAGCATTGGCGCAGGCAATCGCCGAACGTCGCCAACAAGCCACCTATCGTCTGCAGCCGGGATATGATCATTCCTACTATTTCGTGTCCACCTTCATGGAGGACCACATCACCTTCCACGCCGAAGCATTGTATGGGGAATAAGGCATGAGCAAATATGATTATGACCTGATCATCATTGGCTCAGGTCCTTCGGGGCGCGCGGCGGCTATTCAGGCCGGAAAACTGCAGCGCAGGGTGCTGGTGATTGACCGCAAAGACCGTTTGGGCGGCGTTTCAGTGCATACTGGGACAATCCCGTCCAAAACTTTACGGGAAACAGTGCTGAACCTGTCAGGCTGGCGTGAACGCAGTTTTTATGGGCGCTCCTACCGGGTTAAGGATCAGATCAGCGCGGAAGATCTGAAGGCACGGCTACACATGACGCTCGATCATGAGGTCGACGTGCTGGAACACCAATTTAACCGAAACCATGTGGAAACGCTGAGCGGGCTAGCCAAGTTCATCGGACCGCATGAGGTTGAGGTCGCAACCGACGCAGGCGAAACAACGCGTTTGACAGCTGCAAAATTCCTGATCGCGACCGGCACCAAAACATATCGCCCCGACTACGTTCCCTTCAACGGCAAAACCGTCGTCGACGGAGATGACTTTCTAGAGATGGAAGAAATACCGCGTTCGCTTTGTGTGATCGGTGCCGGTGTGATCGGTGTTGAATACGCGACCATGTTCTCGGCGCTGGATGTTCGCGTTACGCTGATTGAACCACGCGAGACATTTCTAGATTTCATCGACAAGACGCTAATCCACGACTTCACACACCAAGTTCGTGAAAATGGTGTTGATCTGCGGTTGGGGTCGGCCGTCGAAAAGATCGAAGATGCGGGCGGTCATGTCGAGATTACACTGGACAACGGGCGCCATGTCCGGGCTGAGATGTTGTTGTTTGCTGCGGGGCGCATGGGTGCAACCTCGGCCCTGAACCTAGACGCTGTTGGGATTGAAACCGACCATCGCAATCGGATCAGCGTGGACCGAAAGAGTTATCAAACCTCGGTGCCTCATATCTATGCCACCGGAGATGTCATCGGGCATCCCTCGCTGGCCTCAACGTCTTTGCAGCAAGGGCGAGTCGCCGCCTGTCATGCGCTTGAGACACCGACCTTACCGGAAAGCCCCTGGTACCCGTATGGAATCTACTCGGTTCCCGAAATCTCGACTTGCGGCATGTCTGAGGAAGAACTGCAGGAACGTGGCATCCCCTACGAGGTCGGCGTGGCCCGGTTCCGCGAAACCTCGCGCGGGCATATCATGGGATTGGAGCATGGTATGCTGAAGATGCTGTTCTCGCTCAAGACCCGCCGCGTCTTAGGAGTGCAGATTGTAGGTGAAGGGGCGACAGAGCTAATCCATATTGCGCAGGCGGTGCTGAACCTGAAAGGCACGGTGGATTACTTCGTCCAAAATACGTTCAACTACCCGACTTTGGCCGAAGCTTACAAAATTGCGGGATTGGACGCTTTTAACCGGATGCCTATTCCCGAAGAGTTCAAGGTACGCAAATCCACCTCGAAGGCGAAAGTGTCGACAAAGGCCAAAGACACGTGACGACGCTTTACATCGATGGCGACGCTTGCCCTGTGAAGCCCGAGGCCGAACGCGTCGCAACCCGACACAAAGTGCCAATGGTCCTGGTCTCCAATGGTGGGCTGCGCCCCTCGACCAACCCGCTGGTGCAGGTGGTGATTGTCGCGGCCGGTGCGGATGAGGCGGATAAGTGGATCGCAGAGCGCTGCGGCGCAGGCGATATCGTGGTGACGTCAGACATCCCGCTTGCCGCGAAGTGCATTGAAGCCGATGCTCGTGTGCTCCGCCCGAACGGTGAGGCTTTTACGGCAGCCAATATCGGCCAGCAACTGGCGATGCGCGATCTGATGGCAGATCTTCGTGCTGCAAATCCTCTGGGAACTGGCGGCGGCGGCAAATCGTTCGGCAAAGCAGATCGATCGCGTTTTCTTGACGTGCTTGAGCGAGAGATACGCGCCGCATTGCGCGGGTAGCAATCCCGCCGGTCCGTGACGCTTCAAAGATGCGTAGCGTCCCGTTGGATCGTGCAGCGCGTACCACGCTGCGGATGGTGCTTGCATCTTCGTCCGGTGCTTGGTTCAGTCGGCGGCAATTGATTAGGTATGGGATTACCATATGACCATCGAAGCCGTAATATTTGACATCGGAAACGTACTGATCGAGTGGCAGCCCGAGCGCTACTATGATCGCGTGATCGGCGAGGATCGTCGTCGTGCCATGTTTGCCGAGGTCGATCTGCATGGAATGAATGATCTGGTGGATCAGGGCCATCACTTCACCGATACGATTTACAGATGGGCGGACAAGTACCCGGATTGGCGCGAGGAAATTCGGATGTGGCACGACAACTGGATCGAGCTGGCCGCGCCTGAAATCCCGCATTCAGCGCGACTGTTGCGAGCGCTGCGCACCAAGAAATTACCTGTTTTTGCGCTGACCAATTTTGGGGTTCAGAACTTCGACTATGCCACCACCGTTTATCCGTTTTTGAACGAATTTGATCGCCAGTATGTCTCGGGCCGGATGAAAGCAGTTAAGCCTCATACCCCTATTTATGAGATGGTTGAGGCCGATTGCGGCATCGACCCCGCCGCTCTTTTGTTTGCTGATGACAGGATCGAAAACCTCGAAACGGCCAAGGCGCGAGGGTGGCAGACTCATCACTTCATCGGCCCTGAAGGTTGGGCGGATCGGTTGGTGTCGGAGGGACTGTTGACCAAGGAAGAAGCCGTTTAGGTCAGGCTGCCACGCTAGCTGGTTCGCGGTTTTCCCGGATGGGCAGGTGAATGATGGCGCTGAAGGCCCCGATGGCGACTCCGATCCACCAAACCATGGTGTAATCACCAAATTGATCGTACATGCGTCCGCCCAGCCAGATGCCCAGGAAGCTTCCGATTTGATGACTCAGGAATACGATGCCGTAGAGCGTTCCCATGTATCGAAGGCCATAAAGATGCGCGACAAGTCCAGACGTCAGCGGCACTGTTGCCAACCAAAGCGATCCCATCACCAGTGAAAACGCGATCACCGACAAAGGCGTGATTGGGAACACGATGAAAGCCCCTGCCGCAATCGTACGGCCAGTATACACAGCAGCTAGCAGATATTTCTTCGGAAAGTGGTTTCCCGCCCAACCTGCCAGAAGCGTTCCACCGATATTGGCCAACCCAATCAACGAAATGGCTATTGCACCCAGGGCCGATGTCGTGGTGATGCCCATTGAATACAACAGGCCCCCGGGCTGGATCGGGCCACATATCTCGGTAACAAAGGCGGGAAAATGCGCAGTGACAAAGCCCAGTTGATAGCCACAGCTGAAAAAACCAATTGCAATCAGTGAATACGAAGGGTCGCGGAAAGCTTTAGCAAGGATTTGCCCCATGCTTTCTTCGAGCTCAGTTTTGCTGATCGGTAGAGGCGCCCGCATAAACGGCAAGGATAGGATCAAAGCGAGAATTGCTGCGGCAAAGACAAGGAATACCTGCTGCCAGGGCAGAAAAGTCAGCAACCATTCGGCCGTCGGAGCACCGATAACCTGCCCGAAGCTGCCCGCCGCTGTGACAATCGCCAGTGACATTGACCGGTTCGCGTCGGATGAGGCACGACCAACAACCGCTAGCACAACGCCAAACCCTGTTCCGGCGATCCCGAAACCAACAAGCCACGCATAGATTTGATGTTCAAATGGTGTGACAGACCAAGCCGTCAGCACCATACCCGCAGCATAGGTCAAAGCACCCAGAATAATGGCGCGCCGATCACCGATCTTTTCCGCGATAGCACCAAAGATCGGCTGACCGATTCCCCAGGCCAGATTCTGAATCGCTATGGCCATAGAAAAATCGCTACGCAGCCAGCCGAACTCATCTGCTATTGGGATTTGAAACACACCAAAAGAAGCGCGCACCGCAAAGCCGACGGTAATGACGATGCAACCGACGATCAGGATCGGATTCATCAGGCGGGTAGATTGCGGCATTGGGCCTCCAGGGAGTGGTTCGTAAAGACGTTAGCGGCGCAACCATACACGTCAATTCAGGAGTTTTGCGACGCCAGTTCAGCAAAATTGATGTGTCGGGAAAAAGGTTTCTTTTCAATACGTGAACTGGGCGGTATGGCTCAAGACATGACGGATTTAACTTCGCTCTACGAAGATCGCATCGCCGATGGTTCTCTGACACGGGATGACGCCCAGGAAGCGGTGCTACCCCGGTTTGATCGCATTCGGGCGGCACTAGCTGAACCGGTTAAGCGTAGTTTTTTTCGCAAGGCCACTCCACCGCCCAAAGGCTTGTATCTTTGGGGTGGCGTCGGGCGCGGCAAGTCAATGCTGATGGACATGTTTGTCGAGACACTGGGCGATATCCCGGTTCGTAGGGTCCATTTCCACGCATTCATGCAGGAAATTCACGCAGGCTTGCACAAGGCACGTGAAGACGGTGTCGAAGATGCGCTGGCGCCGGTCGCCGATGCCGTGGTCAAGTCTGTGCGTGTTCTGGCTTTTGATGAGATGCAGATCACCGATATCACAGATGCAATGATCGTCGGACGGCTATTTGATATGCTTCATAGTGGTGGGGTTGTTGTTGTCACGACCTCAAACCGCCATCCGGATGATCTGTACAAGGATGGGCTGAACCGGCAACTGTTCCTACCCTTCATCCAGCACATCAAAGAACAACTGGAAGTATGGGAGCTGGTTTCACCCACCGACTACAGGCAGAACCGGCTTGAAGGTTCTCCGGTCTATTTCACACCTATCGGACCCGAGGCGCGAGAGAAGATTCGTGCTGTGTGGAATGATTTGTCAGGTGGGCCGGCGGAGCCTTTGGCTTTGCAGGTCAAGGGACGCGAAGTTGTTCTGCCCGCGTTCCGAAACGGAGTGGCGCGAGCATCGTTTTATGATCTTTGCGGACGGATGCTGGGCCCCGGTGACTATTTGGCAATAGCGGAAGCGCTGAAGGTGCTGGTGTTGGAAGACATCCCGCGATTGTCACGCAACAATTTTAACGAGGCCAAGCGCTTCGTGACCCTGATTGACGCTCTGTATGAGGGGAAGGTCCGGCTAATCAGTTCTGCCGCTGCCGAGCCCGAGATGCTGTACGTCGAAGGGGAAGGTACGTTCGAGTTCGAACGTACAGCGTCACGGCTGCGTGAGATGCAGGATAAGGATTGGGGGAAATAGGGTACCTCGCCCCCGCCCAAGCTAAATGGGCGGGTTCCCCGGAGTATTTTTGACCGAGTACCGGATCAGGCGTTTTCTCGGAGAATGTTCCCTGCGAGATAAAGGGACCCGCAAATCAAAACCCGCGCGTGAGGGGTTTGGGCAGTGATTGCCGCGAGCGCCTCGGCAACGCTGTCAGCGGTTGTTGCGGTCAGATTCACTTTGGCGGCTGCAGCGGCTGTGTCTTCAGCGCTAAGCGTATTCTGTTCGCCGGGAATGGACACAGCGGTCAACCCGGCAGCTTTTGTGGCCAAAGGTGCGAGATAGCCAGTGACATCCTTGGTGTTTAACATACCGCAAATCATATGCGTCGGTCGTCCTGGCAAAGACGATAAAACATCAGCCAACGCCGCCCCTGCAGCTGCATTGTGACCGCCATCAAGCCACAGCTCGGCTTGAGGGGCTTGCTCGACCAGAGGGCCGGTTTTCAACCGCTGCATTCGGGCAGGCCATTCGGCTTTGGTGACCGCAGCCTCGTAGGCATCATCACCCATTTGTAGGTGGCGCAATGCAGCCAAAGCGGCACCTGCGTTATGAATTTGATGGCCTCCCAACAGGTTGGGCATGGGCAGATCGCGCAACCCGGTTTCATCCTGATAGATCAGGCGGCCATTTTCCGTGTGCACATGCCAGTGCTGGCCGTATATGAACAGCGGAGCGCCAAGACGAGCTGCGGTGTATTCGATGACTTCCAGCGCCTCATCCTGTTGCGGGCCGACAATACAGGGAACCCCTGGCTTGATGATCCCCGCCTTTTCAGCGGCGATCTTGCCAAGTGTATCGCCAAGAAACTGCTCATGGTCGATTGAGACGGGTGTGATTACCATCAACGCAGGTTGATCAATCACATTCGTGGCGTCCAGTCGCCCGCCCAATCCAACCTCAAGCAATGTATAATCGGCTTTCGAACGAGAAAACGCGAGCAGTGCAGCGCTGGTTGTGATTTCAAAATAGGTGATGTTTTCACCACCATTGGCGGCATAACACTCGTCCAGAACGGCGGTGAGGTCGGCTTCGGAAATCAACTCACCACCCAACCGGATTCGTTCGTGAAACCGGGCCAGATGTGGAGACGTATAGGCATGGACCGCGCGCCCTGCCCCCTCAAGACCTGCCCGGATCATGGCTTGGGTCGAGCCTTTGCCGTTGGTTCCAGCGATATGGATGACAGGCGGCAGTTTTGTTTGCGGATTGTCGAGCGCAGCCAGTAAACGCCAAACCCGGTCCAAGGTCAGATCAATGATCTTGGGGTGCAGCGCCATCATCCGGTCAAGGATGACATCCGAGGATTGGGCGGTCATTTTTTGACCACTTCCTCAGCAGGCGCCTCTGAAGTGGCCTCTTCGGATTCAGGCGCGGGTAAGTCGCCTTTGATCGCCGGGGGCTGATTCATAAGCATGCGGGTGATCGTGATCAATTCTTCCCGCATCTCGGTACGTTTCGTCACGCGATCAAGCATGCCGTGATCCAACAGATATTCGGCGCGCTGGAAACCTTCAGGCAGTTTTTCGCGGATCGTCTGTTCGATAACGCGTGGTCCGGCGAAACAGATCAATGCATTGGGCTCCGAAATGTGAACGTCACCCAGCATGGCATAAGATGCGGTGACGCCGCCTGTGGTTGGGTGGGTCAGGACAACGATATAGGGCAGGTTTGCCTCTTTGAGCATTTCGACTGCCACCGTTGTGCGGGGCATTTGCATAAGGCTCAGAATACCTTCCTGCATCCGCGCACCGCCCGCAGCCGAGAACAGGATCAGCGGGCGTTTCAGTTTAACCGCCTCTTGAGCGGCGGCGATGATGGCGTTGCCGACATACATGCCCATCGATCCGCCCATGAACGAGAAATCCTGCGCGGCAGCTACAATCGGCGTGCGACCTATCTCGCCAAGGGCAACCAACATCGCCTCTTTCTCGCCGGTCTTTTTCTGAGCAGCCTTCATCCGGTCGGGATATTTTTTCTGATCGCGGAACTGCAGCGGATCATCTTTTGGGGCCGGAACCTCAACTTCCGAGAAAATACCGCCGTCAAACAGATGCGTGAATCGGTCCCGTGGTGTGATCGCCATATGATGGCCGCACTGGGTGCAGACATTCTGGTTCTCCGCCAGTTCGCGATGAAACAGCATGGTTCCACATTCGCCGCACTTGTGCCAAAGGTTTTCAGGCACTTCGCGGCGCGAAAAGATCGAGTTGATCCGGGGGCGTACGTAGTTTGTGATCCAGTTCATGTGGGAACCTTGATATTGCGGCGTTGACGTCAAATAAGACGCAATGCCCGGAAATGCAATCAGCGCCTGAGGACCAATCTCGCAGTGAGCCACCCAACGACCATCAGCGCGAAGTCTACAAACAACCAGGGTCTGAGCGCATCCGCATCGGATGCCTCGTAAGGCAGGTGAAACAAGGCCAAGCCCCCAAGGTTGTCGGGCAGAGAAATGACCAGAAGTGCGGCAAAGTTGTTAAAAAAATGCAGCGCAATGGCAGGTCCAAGTGTCCCTGCCCGCGCAGTCAGATCAGCGGTCAGGAATCCGAAGGTAAGGGCCCAGATGGAAATCAGGATCGCATTATCACCAACGGTGGCAGGACTATAATGACCTGCAGCGAACAAGATCGACGGCAGCCCCATCCAGATAACTGGAGACCGGAACCGCGCAGCGAGACTTTGTTGAAGGTAGCCGCGAAACAGAATTTCTTCGGCGCTCGTCTGAATGAAAACCGCACCCAAGGACAAAGGTAACAGTAGAAGCCATTTGGACCAGCCAAGGTTGACTAACAATGGTTCACCCAGATCGTAGGGCGGTAACGCCAATATTACGAAACTAAGTATGAGCAGCGCGCGTAGGACGCGCCAGAACTGCCGCAGGGCGATCGACTGATTTCCGACGATGGAAGACAGCGAACGGTGCTGAAACAATCTTGCACCCAGCGCGACCCCCAGCGTGGCGAAAATAAAACTGGCTAGCACGATAAGCAGTGCAAATGGGGAAGACCCCGTGAGAAAGGCAGCCGCTGATCCAGGCGGGCCCAGGCTGACGACAGTAGCAAATAAAATTGCGTTGAGCGTCACCACAACCACTGCTACCAGCGTTAACCCTGCCAAAAGACGCCAGATCTCTGGATGCCTGCTGGCGTCCTCAATCAGGTGTTGATGGCATTTATAAGCGCCGGGCTGTTCTCTAGTGTTCATCGTTTCGCTCAACATCTGTCACAGGCGGTTCTTCACCAATCAGCGTGCTACCGTCACGCAGCCGTTCTGAAACGGTGGTCAGATAGCCGGCCACCGTTTCAAGGAGCCTCACCGCCACACCTGCATCACTTTCGATTACTGCCCGTAATTCTTCGGCACCAATTCGTAGGAAGGAACAATCCGTGAGAGCCACCAGATCCAATTGGCGAGGCTCATTGGTAATGATCGCCAAATCACCGATCAGGCGCCCTGGCTCTACCGTCGAGATCGAGCGGTTTTCACCGTGCTCATTGATCCAGTTCACGCTGGCCTTACCAGAGATACACAAATAGGCTGCATCCGGCGCCTGACCACGCGCAAATATGGTTTGACCAGCCGCCGCCTCGTACCATTGGGCCGAAAAGGCAAGAAGCCGTTGGTTGCGCCCGTCCAAGCGTGCAAACAACTCGGTAGAAGAAATGATCTTTAGCTTTCGGCTCAGATCATCCGACGTGTCATCCTCACCAGTTGTGGCAACACGCGACACACCGTCAATTCGACCATCTTTGATTTCCACAAACAAATCATAGGCTTCAGGATGGGCGAAGTGATCCTCCATGAAAATCATAACTGAATCGGGCAACAATTCGCGTAATTTCAGGCGGGTTCTCAAGCGGCTCTCTGAATCATGGCTGGCCAGCGCTTTGTCTAGGATCAATATATCCGGTCGCTTTATTCCCGCTCGTGAAAACGCAGCGCGTTCCTGAAAAACAGTTGGCAGGTTGTTCCCGCCCAGTCCGGACGGCAGGTCATATATGATTGCGGCAGCCCTGCGACGTAGCCCAGCCTCGTTCAGTACTTCGGCCACAAGATCTTCGATCTCTTCGGCCTGAGCCCCGGCCATGATCGAGACGCGACCATACAGAGCATTCTCCATGGCTGTCAGGCGTGGAACATAGGTGTCCGGCGACACCGGGATAAACATTGACCCCATGGCTGCCCGCAACCGTTCAGCCTGAGTGCGACGGATGGAAAGGATCTTTTCCTTGTATTCCTCAGGGAAGCTGGGGCCAATTTGCTCGGCTGTCAGCATGAACGGTACGGTCAGCAGAAGTGCGCGTTCCTGATCACCGATAGAGTCATCTCCTTTGGTCTTGCGGCGCTCTTCGATATCCAGCAGACGGTGATACATGTCCTTCGTCATGCCGAGCCTTAGAAACAGCGGGTGATCAGCGCCGTCACGCCCGAAAGTCTGGTTCAAGGTTTCCAGTACAGCCTCGGCAATCCCGAGCGCATCACCATCAAGATCATTGGCCCTGAGCAGCGATAGGAACCGGTCATCACCTGCAAGGATGTCAGGCGCTATGTCCTGCGTTGGCGAGGCAAAAAGCAGGTTACCACCCAAAGGAACCGCTGGATTGAACTGGTCCGGATCGAACCGGTAAACATATTTGTCCAACCCTCGCTCCTGCAGTCGGGTCGCAACAGTACCACGCAGATTGACGATTTCCTCTGCCAGCGCCGGGTGCACTTTCGGATCGAATTGAGAACGCAACGTTCGGCGAAACATAAATTCATCGATGCCCATAGCTTCGACAAGCTGGAACCACCAGTCGCGAATGTCTTCGATGTCGTCGAGACCCGCTAGACCTGGGTCGATCCATTCATCAGACAAGGAATCCGGAGGGTTCCCTGCCCGAACCGCCTCGATTTGACGGCGCGAGGGCACTCTGAGCGCATCTTGTTCGTGCTGAGGATGCGTGCGCAATGGCATCAAGAGGTTGTCCCCCAGCGTTCCGTCAAACAAATACGGTCGTGAGTAAGCATAGCCGATCCTTGCGGCAATCACCGCTTGATGAAGGTCGCTCAGGTTATGACCGGCCATCAAGACCTCTCCCTGAACCGGAAGCAGCTCGCGCGTCAGTAGCTGCGCAAGCGCACTACGCTCAGAGGCGTGTTTGGACTGAATGGCGATCCGGGCCCCTTTCGGAATTGTCAGATCGATATCTTCGAGGATCGTTTTGCCGTCATCGTCACGAACCGTCACGTTTCGCAACTCGATATCCCCGGTGAGATGCGGGATGGTATCTGGAACGCCATCAAACAACCGCTCAGGTATCATGTTTGAAGGCGCAAAACGCTCGATCACGATCTCCCAGCGCAGCGACATATCCTGCACCTGATTGTAGTAGGTCAACAGGTCTTTCCACGGGCCGCTGAGGTCCTTGTAGGCACCAAGCGCGGCCACCAGCGCGCCCACTGTCACCTCACCGGTGATCGCCAGATACCCGCCCACCGAGTAAAATAAAAAGGGCGTAATCTGAGTGATCAGATTATTGAGGAATTTCATAAAGAACTTTTTGTTGTAGATCTTGAAACGGATCTCGAACAAGGTTCCCAGACGATGGCTGAACTGCGCCAGTCTATAGCGCCAGCCACCGTTGGTGCGCAGGTCGCTTATCCCGGCAGCGCTTTCCCCGATTTCAGAGCTCAGCCGCCTGACCTCCTGAATGCGGTCTTTGTTCAGCAGGTTGATCTGGCGTTGCAGCTTGGGGATCAGCCAGGCCTGCAGTGGGATCAGTGCTATACTGGCAAGCCCGAACCAGACGCTTTGCATGAACAAAAAGGTGACGATGGTCATCATTTGACCAAACTGAAACACCGGCTGCGCTATTGCATCGCCCATCAGCCCGCCCATTGGCTCGGCCTCGGAAGTAATCATCGACACCAGCTCACCCTGACTGGTTGTCGCAAAATAGGATTTGGGAAAACGCATAGAGCGACTGATCAGAGTAAAGCGAAGACGCCGCAACATCCGTTCGGCCAAAATGCCTTTCATAGTGTTGATGCGCATTTTCATGACACCGCTGGCGATCACCGTCGCCAGGAAGGCAAAACACAGAATCATCAGGTACTGCACCTGGCTCACAGTGATTCCAAGCACAGTCACAGTGTCCGTTGGTGCACCAATAGCATCGTTGATAATCTGCTTTGGAAGCTCCAAAGAGGCATAGAGAAACGGAAATGATAAAATCGTCAAACACAGCAGTACCAGTTGCTGTTTCTTCGAATACTTCCAGATGAATGAAAATAGGGTGGGTTCCATGCCCCTGCCTCGTCGTGACTTTAATTGATCTGGGGCCATTTCGCCAGAACGCCGACGGTAAGCTGCAGCCCAGTCCATTGCAAGAATTGTGAAGTACCGCCGCCGTAAATTCCAGCTGATCTGCGTGTCTTGTTCAGATCTCAGAAAATATCACTCGTTATTAATCAGGACAGGTTTGTCCATTGCACGGCTTTTGACTAAAGAGAGACAGGTTTGGAAGAGAGGATGATGAGGGAATTTCTGGATCGCTATATTCTGCGCAAGACAATCCGGCGGTTTCAGCGGACAGAGCAGTTGGCCGACCAGTTGGCTTTGCCCAAGCTTAGGCGTCAACGCGATGAGGCGCGGCAATTGCGGGGGCAGCTGGAACGGGTCATCCAAATTGCTGATAATCGATTGATCCAGCCGCGGCTTGGCTCTGATCAATTTCCGAAACCACTGGGAACCGACTGGTCATGGCGCCCAGATTTTTGGCGTTTACCTGCATCGCGCAAGGGACTGGCATCCGCACCGCGTAAGGCGAAGATAGATGGGCAAGTAACCTTGTTTCACGACTGCTCTTTGAGCGAGATTGGATTGCAGCAAACCCGCAATCGGCGGGAAAAGGACTTAGCACCATTTAGCCTGGCGATAGAGATCTTTGAATTTCAAGGGTCATTTCTGTCGTTGTCCATCGAGCTTCCACCAGATGCCGCCGTTGGATTGACTCGTCAGCACATGATGCGGGTGGACACTGTGATTGAATCCGAACGCCCGACAACCGTCTTTTCCCGACTCAACATCCAACATGGCCCCAACTCCGAGCAGGTTCTGCGCGAGCTCGATCTTTCGACGCCAGAATGCTCGGTCGATTTCGATCTGGCACATCTAGAATTGCACGAACGTCGGATTGAAAAACTCTGGCTGGACCTGATTATTGATCAACCTGCAATGAATCGTGTGGTTTTACGCGATTTGACATTTTGCCGCCATCACAGGGCAGATCTTTAGAGGCACATGATGACGCAAACAAGCTTAACCCCAATTAGTTTTGAGAACGCTGTATGGGAAGGTCACCTGAGCAGTGAAAGTACTCCTCAGGTTGAAGTGCAGTATCTGGGTGAGCAATTGCCAGATGTCGAACTGATACCCGATGATGAGGGGTGGATATTGCGCATTCCAGTACCGTCTTCCGCCGTTTCCGAAGGTGTGCAGTGTTTCTTAATCCGTGACACGATAACAGGTGAGAAGTTGGGTGAATTTACCGTCATTGCCGGATCTCCCGCTGCTGATGATCTGCGGGCCGAGGTTGCGTTACTTCGCGCTGAACTTGACATGTTAAAGAGCGCGTTTCGCAGATCTCAGGCATCTTAGACCCGGCTTTGACGCGATCACTAACAGCCATGCGTGATAAAATTCTTTCATTTCAGCGTTGTCCGTGCATCATTGAGGCTTACCGTCATCAAGTGATGAGGGCATGGATCGCAAGAGCATCATAAAAATCATCGCCCTGATGGTGACGGCATTCGGTATCGGGATCGATTTCACCGGGGCCTTGATGCTGGTGCCCGCAATTGAAAGCAGTTTTGACGCAGACATAACCAGTACCCAATGGGTTCTGAATATCTACGCCCTGTTTTTTGCCATGACGATGGTGGCCGGTGGTCGCTTGGGTGACATGTATGGCCATCGCAGGATGATGATCATTGGCCTTTCGATTTTCTTGTTTGCGTCGATTTTGTGCTTTGTCTCGCCCGGATTGGACTATTTGATCGGAGCGCGCGCGTTGCAGGGGATAGGGGCAGGTTGCGTCTGGCCATGCACTCTAGCATTTGGTGCGACCAAAGTTGCGAAAGAGGAACACCGCGCGCTTGTTATGGGATTAATTCTAGCCGGTGTTACCACAGGCAACGTCTTCGGCCCAATGATCAGCGGCGCAGTGGTCAACCTGGGTGACTGGCGGCTATTTTTCCTGGCAAACGTAGTGTTCTCCTGCGTTTCAATGGCCACAGCCATCCTACTGATGGAGCGTGAAACCGAGCATAAGAAAGGGGAGCATATCGATTTTGCAGGTATGGGCATCCTGTCATTGGCGGTATTGTTACTGCTTTACGGCTTAGACGTAGGGGCCGACTGGGGCTGGACGTCGCTACCTCTCATACTGCTGTTTTTTGTCAGCGCTGTATTGTTTTTCTTGTTTCCGAGGGTCGAAAAGAGGGTCAAGGAACCATTGCTGCTGCCTCAGTTAATGCAGAATCGAGAGTTTCTGATCACCCTGGGTTTGAACATGTTCAACGTCTCCGCCGCTTTCGTGGGGTTGTTATATTTTCCACAGTATATGCAGAAAGTTCTTGGGTGGTCTGTCTTTCAATCCGCGTTGGGTCTGGCCCCGCTGACGGTCCTGTTGGCCGTTGGCTCGATTGTCTCGGGCACGCTTTACAATGACTTCGGACCCAAACGATTGCTCTTTTGGGGATATGTCTGTTCGACACTCGGCGCAGCAAGCGTGGTCGTAATGCCTGCCAGCGCCGGATATCTTCAGATATTACCGGGAATGGCCCTGATTGGATTGGGTGCAACGCTGACAGTTGGTCCGTCAGGCACAGCAGCTGTATGCGCAGTCAAGCCCGAACGCGCCGGTCTGGTCGGCGGGCTGAGTTTCATGACCCATCTTGTCTACGGCGCAATATCTGTCGCCTGCGCGACTGCGGTCATGTATGTATCCAGTCTGCAAAGCCTGAAAACTGGGCTTGCGGCTGCAGACATTGATATGTCTGACACCGATCAAAAGGCAATTAATGGTGGGACGCTGACCACAGAATCTGCAAAAGCGGTAATGCAGAAATTAAGTTCGGATGAAATCGAAAAAGTTAAGTCTGCAATTACCGCAGCCTTTGACACCGGAATGAACATGGCCTTTGTCTTCGCCACTTTCTCAGTCGCGGTAGGAATTATCCTTGCCCTGATGCTGGACGAGAAAAAACTGCACAAGATCGAAGAATAAAGCTGAATAATTTGGAGGTGGGGCCGCCTATTGCGGCCCCACGACTATTATTGCGAAGGTCCGGTTGGGTTGAATGCCGAAAGACCTTTGAGGATGTCGATTGCATAGGCCAACTGGTAGTCTTCTTCCCGAAGTTCTGCTGTCGCTTCAGCTTTGGCCCGGTCCTCTTCAATCTGGCGAATCTCGTCTTCGCTCAGGCTGTCATTGTTCAGGCTACCACGAAGATCGGCCTCAGACCGGGTGCGGGCGTTTGCATCGTCCTCATCTTCTTCATCGGGTCGGTTACGGGGTTGCTCGACGATGATGTCCGGGCTGACGCCAAGCGCTTGAATCGAACGACCCGAGGGCGTGTAGTAGCGAGACGTAGTTAGACGCATCGCGCCATCGCCGCGAATTGGCATTACCGTTTGGACTGATCCTTTGCCAAAGCTCTTAGTGCCAACCACAATCGCACGATGGTGATCCTGCAGTGCGCCAGCCACGATTTCCGAAGCCGACGCTGAGCCGCCGTTTATCAGCACAACAATAGGCTTACCACCGGTCAGGTCACCGGGTGTGGCGTTAAACCGTTCACCGTCTTCCGGATTGCGACCACGGGTCGAAACGATCTCACCTTCATTCAAAAACGCATCTGAAACCTTGATAGCCTGCGTCAGCAAACCACCCGGATTATTCCTCAGATCCAAAACGACACCGTTTACATTTTCGATACCACCCGCCTCTTCAATTTGTTCTTCCAACCCTTCCTTGAGGTTTGGGAAGGTCTGATCATTAAAGGTTGTGACACGCAGCACCACACTGGTGCCTTCAGTGCGCGCGCGGACGGCTGTCAGTTTGATTGTGTCGCGCACGATCGTAACATCAAAGGGTTCCTGCTCACCTTCGCGCACGACTGTGATAACGATCTCCGACCCTACCGGGCCACGCATCAAATCAACCGCTTTATCCAGAGTCAGGCCAAGAATACTTTCGCCATCGACATGGGTAATGAAATCACCTGCTTCGATCCCGGCCGCGTCTGCCGGGGTATCATCCATGGGCGAGACAACTTTGACAAAGCCTTCTTCCTGCGTGACTTCGATCCCAAGACCGCCGAATTCGCCTCGCGTTTGCACTCGCATTTGTTCGGCGTCATCAGGCGACAGATAGCTGGAATGCGGATCAAGCGAGGTTAGCATCCCGTCAATCGCCGCTTCGATCAATTCATCGGATTCGACTTCTTCGACATATTGGGCGCGGATACGTTCGAAAATATCGCCAAACAGATCAAGCTGCTCATATACTCCAGCCTTGTTTTCGGCCTCTTGCGCCAACAAGGGCCCCGCAATCTGTGTGGTTGCGATTAACCCCGCCACGGTGCCGGCCAGACCGGCGATCACAAATTTCTTCATACTCGTTTATCCATCCTTGTCCGTCCGGAACCATAATTCCGGGTCCACTGGGCTGTTATCTTCTCTTACCTCTATATAGAGCGTTTCTGACCGATCAGTTCCAGTGCCATCACCGCTTGTTGACATAATAGCGCCGATTCCCGGGGTTTCACCCGGCATTAAACCCACTGGAGTGCCTTCCGGGATCACCTCTCCCGTATTGCCATACACCTCTTGTAAACCCGAGAACACAAAGAGCAGCCCAGATTGAGGCTCAAGGATCACTAGGTTCCCCAGATCCAGCAATGGTCCTCGGTAGCGGATCGTTGCGGCTGTGGGTGACGTTACCAATGCGCGAGGCCGCGTTCCCAACACAAGACCGGCGCGCGTAACGCCAGCCGCATCTGTTTCCCCCGATCGGTGAAGAATGACCCCTTTGGTGGGTAGGGCGATATGGCCTTTCTGATCCGCGATATCGGCGTTTGTATCTGCGATTTCGCCATCGGAAATCTCAGACAATCCACTGGCAAACCCGTCCAGCGTTTCGGTCGAAGATATCAAAATAGCGGTGCGCACGGGATCTTCGACAAAGCGGCGCGGTAGGTCAGTACGGTCCGCAATAGCCTCGCTCAGTTTCGTACGAGCATCTTGCACCCCCGTCAGACCTTTTGTCAGGGTATTGGCGGCATTCTGCTGGAGCTGGCGCAGCGTTTGGACTTCTTGCAAATCGGCTGCAAGATCCTGGGCTTGAGTGTTCAGGCCAGGCGTAACCTCTGACAGCATCATACCCGTTCTAGCCGCTCCCAATGGGCCGGAGGGGTGCAGCATCAGTACCGGTGGCGCGGTGGTCTCGATAGTCTGCAGAACACCAAGCAGCTGCGCCACCTCCTGTTCCCTCACCTGAAGTTCCGCCGTCAATTGCGCTTCTCGTAGGGCCGCACGACGCAGGCCGTCACGCATCGCGGTCAGACCAGCCTCGTACGCCTGAAGCGTTTCGGTCAGCGCTTTGACCCGATCACGTGCACTGTCAGCCTCGGTCAGAGCTATCGAGGCTTGCTCAAGCATCTCCGCCGCCTCTAGCGCCGCCATAGACGGGTTAGTTTGCGCATTGACAGGCGTCGACCAAATCAACACTGATATGAGGACCGGTCGAATCCTCATGTCAGCAGACTTTCTCCAGTCATTTCTGTAGGTTTTGGTAGTTCCATAAGTTCCAGCAGCGTTGGAGCCAGATCGGCCAGACGCCCATCGCGCAGGGTTGCATTTTCGGGGCCGCCAACCAATACAACTGGAACAGGGTTCAAAGTATGTGCGGTGTGCGGACCGCCGGTTTCCGGATCAACCATCATTTCACAATTGCCATGATCAGCGGTCACGATCATCGCGCCACCCACCTGCTTTAAGGCAGCTACGACTTGGGCCAATCCCTGGTCGACCGCCTCGCAAGCATCAATCGCAGCCTGCAGATCACCGGTATGACCGACCATGTCGGGGTTGGCATAATTTGTGACTATCAGATCATATCCGTCATGTATTGCCTCGACGAATTTACTGGTCACCTCGGCCGAGGACATTTCGGGTTGCAGGTCATATGTCGCCACTTTGGGCGATTTGGGCATGAAACGATCTTCGCCCTCTTCGGGTTGTTCTATGCCACCGTTTAGAAAAAAGGTCACATGGGGGTATTTTTCAGTTTCGGCCAGCCGAAACTGGCGCAAACCCTGTTTCGCAACCCATTCGCCCAGAGTATTCACGATGTCCCGCTTAGGAAATACGGTCGTCATATAGGCATTGTGGCCGTCGGAGTATTCGACCATGCCAAGCAAAGCCGATAACTGCGGGCGCGGGCCAGTGTCAAAATCTGCAAAACCTGGTTCGCCAATTGCGCGCAGTATCTCGCGGGCGCGGTCGGCACGGAAGTTCAGACAGAAAAATCCGTCACCGTCCTGGATGTCCGAGTACCCGTTGACCACCGTGGGCGCGATGAACTCGTCTGTCTCGGATTGGTTATAGGCGTGATCAACAGCCTCATGTGCCGAGACCACGGTACGCCCCTGCCCTTTGACAATCGCGTCATAAGCCTCAGAAACGCGTTCCCAGCGATTATCACGGTCCATGGCATAGTATCGCCCGCAGACCGTGACGATCTTTGCCCTTTCGGGCAAACGATCTTCGAGCTCCGCAATGTAGATAAAGGCTGATTTCGGCGCCACATCGCGCCCGTCTGTGATGGCATGCAACGCAACTGGAACGCCGGCATCGGTAATGGCTTTCGCAGCGGCTACGATGTGATCAAGGTGTCCATGTACACCACCATCCGAGACCAATCCCATCAGATGGGCTGTACCACCTGTTGCTTTCACCTTGGCGATAAAATCTTGCAGTGCTTCATTGTTGGAAAAAGAACCGTCTTCGATCGCCAGATCGATCTGGCCCAGATCCATCGCAACCACGCGCCCTGCCCCAATATTGGTGTGACCGACTTCGGAGTTTCCCATCTGGCCGCTTGGCAGGCCCACATCCGGCCCGTGCGTAATCAGTTGCGCATGTGGCCCTTCCGCCACGAGGGCATCAAAGGTTGGCGTGTTTGCCAGATATGGCGCATTGGCTTTGGTGTCATCGGACAGCCCCCAACCATCAAGGATACACAGAACAACGGGTTTGGGGGCGGTCATGAGTGCTCTCCGATTTCGGCGTCGCCATCTTCTACCCCCTGCCCGTGCAAGGTTGAACCGTCTTTTGAAGCTACAAGAGCAGAATTAATCTGATGTGTAGTCCCCAAAGGGCCGTGCCTTACGGTTGCGATACTTCACAGTCAGCTCGAGCGGCATATCATTTTCGTCATAAATGCCGATCACGATGCCAGTCCCGCCGCTCGATCCGCGCATGTTTAGCAGTTGCTCTTCGGACCGGGTGGTACGCTGCGACGGACGGCGGGTCCAAGCAAACAAGTGGTCATACAATTCTGCAATGATGTCTGCGTGCTCTGCACTATTACCCAGATCGGTCAGCTCATTTGGATCATTCTCAAGGTCGAACAAGAGCGGGCGATAACCACCCTCGCAATGGATCAACTTCCACTTCTCGTTCGCGACCATAAACATGACCGCATCCCGAACCGAGACATTCAGCTTCTGAGCTATTGGTGATGCAGAGTAGTCATATTCGCAGATTGCCACATCGCGTGGCGTGCTATCGGCCTGACCGTGCAAAATAGGCAGCAGCGAATGCCCTTCGAGGATGTGGCCTGCGGGCTCCCCGCCAGCAATCTCAAGAAATGTAGGGGCCAGATCGATGGACTCGACCAGTGCGTCACAAGTGGTGCCGCGCGTGGAATCAGCCTCGAACGATGGATCGTAAATGATCAGGGGCATTTTGGTTGAAGCGTCGTGGAAAAATGTCTTCTCGCCCATCCAGTGATCGCCCAGAAAATCCCCGTGGTCCGAGGTTAGCACGATCATGGTATCCTGCATCCGCCCGGTTTTCTCCATCCAGTCGAACAGCCGCCCCATCTGGTCATCGGCTTGCTTGATTAGGCCCATGTAAGCAGGGATAACGGCCTCGCGTACGTCCTGACGCGAGAAAGTTTGGCCAATTTTCGTGTCCATGAATGCCTTCAGCACCGGATGCGCATTCTGGCGTTCTGACTCAGACCGAACCACCGGCAGAACGTGCTCGGGACCATACATCGATGCATAGGGTTCCGGCACAATATAAGGCCAATGAGGCTTGATATAGCTGAGATGACAACACCAAGGGCCGTCATGAGAACCCATGAACTCCATCCCACGGGTGGTCAGATATGGGGTTTCACTGTCTTCCTCGGCAATATTGGCCGCCTCGGAGGAGTTTTTCAGAAACCACCCGGACAGTACATTACCATCCGCATCCAATCCCGAATTGGCAAAGTCGTGCCAGGGGTTGTCGCTCTCATACCCTTTGTCCTTCAGGTATTCGTTATACTTCTTGGCCCCATCCGGATCGTAAAAACCATCTGGTCCCTCGGCCCGCAATCCATCGTCACGCTCGAACACGTCAAACCCGCATTCAGCCACGCGCGCACCAATCACACTGTCGGGCTCCAATCCCAGCCGGGCCATGCCTTCGGCATCCGCGGCCATATGGGTCTTGCCGACCAGCCAGCAATCCATCCCCGCCTTTCGCAAGTGATCACCCAAGGTGATCTCTCCGACTTTCAGCGGGATATTATTCCAGGACGCGCCGTGCGAATGCACATAGCGACCGGTATAGGTCGACATGCGCGAACTGCCACAAATGGGGGACTGAATGTAAGCGCGGGTAAACCGCACGCCCCTCGAAGCGAGCCTATCAATGTTTGGCGTATGGAGATGTGGGTGTCCGTAGCAGCTGAGGTAATCCCAGCGCAATTGGTCGAACATGATGAAGAGGACGTTCTTGGCTTTGCTCATGCCAAGAGGACTATCCTAGCCTTCCATCTGTTGCAGCATCTTTTTTGCACGCTTGCACTGCAACTGATCACGCAGGGGGCTATCGGGGTCGATATCCTTTTGACAAACCACACATTTGTCAGCACCGGAAATTGCATTCAAGCCACCGCAGCTGCCTTTGATGGTCTTACCCATTAGCATCACGCCCAACGACATCCCGACCATGATGATCAGTAACAATACGAATGCCAGAATAAAGGTGCTCATAGCGGTGCCTACCGATCAGTTGGTTCCCAGCGCATCCTTGAAAGCGCTGCTTTGTACGGTGATATAGGCTTCTTCCCCGCTTGTCACATCGCGCGAGATAAAAAACACGGCAAGTTTATTCTTTTCCGCGATTTCCATTCCTTTTTCCTGACCAAGTGCCAGCATCGCTGTCGCCCAGGCATCTGCCATCATCGCATCATCCGCCAGAACCGTGACGGAAGTGGTGCGATGAGTGATCGGCCGTCCCGTGACCGGGTCGATAATGTGCGAGTAACGCACACCGTCTTGTTCAAAGAAGTTCTTATAATCACCCGAAGTTGCCATCCCCAGATTATCCAGCGGAACGATTAGCTGGATGGCTTGTGTGCCAGCTTCGGGCTTTTCGATACCAATCCGCCAGCTTTCGCCCTTGTCGTTCTCACCCATGGCCACTAGATCACCACCAATCTCGACCATATAGTTCTCGATACCAGCGTCGCGCAGCTGTGCAGCAACCGCATCGATACCATAGCCTTTGGCAATCGCAGACAAATTGATCCCCACTCCTGCGTCTGATTTCGCAAGTGTGCGGGCCGCACTATCCAATATCAGTAGGCGGGCCTGACCCACCTGAGCCAACGCTGTTGCAATTTCAGCATCGGCAGGAACCGGGTCTTCGGGTTTGCGCGGGCCGAATCCCCACAACTCGATCAGCGGACCAAGGGTGACATCGAACGTACCACCAGACTTCTCATGCACCTCGTTTGCGGCTTCGATCACGAACGCAAACTCATCTGAAACCGGCATTGGTTCTGTGCTGTCTGAGGCCGAGAAGGTCGAAACCTCGGAATTCGGGTCCCAGTTTGACATCTTTGCGTTAACTTGTGCCAGTGTCTCCTGAACCGCCTGACCCAGTGCAGCTTCGTCCAGATCATCGCCGATAGCGGTAATGTTGAACGTGGTACCCATAGTCTCGCCAGACAGGCGCACCACATCAGGTTCCTTGTCAAACAGGCAAGCCGAAACGAACAACAACGAAGCCAAGGCAATCAACGGGCGCATGGGGCGATCTCCTGCGAGTAGTCTTGCCCGGCATATGCCAGCGGCCCTGTTCAGAGTCAAACCGGCGTCAGATCTTGAGCGGCAAAAACGCAAGGGCAAGAAGCCCAATCGTGGCTGGCACACCAAAGATCCATGCGCGTTTTTGCCAGCCTGAGGGTTGTTGTTTCCACACCATGCGGAAATTGTGACCACAGACAACGACAACAAACAAGATCAACGCAGCAACCGGCGGGGTCAGGTAAAGCTCGCTCAAGAACTTGGAACTCCTTGTAAAGTAGTCCGGTACTTCGGTTTTCGAATTTGCACCTATACAGCGCCTATCCCTGCGGTAAGGTAGAGAATAAGGACACTACCTGTGAAAGAGGAGACCGCCCATGGCCCCAAGCTCTTACCAGCCCCCGACCCGTGGCGACAAGGCCGCGAAGGCGACTCGCAGTCAGTCAGTTGAAACAAACCTGTCGCACACACAGACAACGGTTTCAAAACTGCTGGAAGGCAAAGGGGATGCTGTTTTTTCTGTACGACCCAACGATACGATCCATTCAGTTGTAGATATCTTACGGGAAAAGCGCATTGGTGCGGTTGTGGTCACGGATCAGAATGGTTCGTTGCAAGGGATCCTATCTGAACGTGATATTGTTCGCCGAATGGCGGAAACACCCGGTCAGACATTGCCTCAATCTGTGGCCGACCTGATGACGACTGAGGTCAAAACCTGTAGCCCAGACGACTATCTGAACGATGTGCTGAAAACTATGACCGAGGGTCGCTTCCGGCACATGCCTGTTTTAAGTGACGGCAATTTGCGCGGCGTTATTACTATCGGGGACGTAGTCCATTTCCGATTGAAGGAACTGGAATATGAAGCGCTTAGAATGAAACAGATGATTGTCGGCTAACTCTTAAGCCAATTCCCAGTCGATTCCGGTGTGACTCGCCGAGATAAATCGGACAGAACCGGGTGAGATTTCCGCGGCAGTCAGTCGGTCGGTGACGAATGCACCGGTGTCGATAGAAATGACGTCATTCTCAATCATGGGCTCGTCGACGATCGTATGCCCATGCACTACCCACTGCCCGTCTTTTCGACGTTTCTTACGAAATTGCGGGTGTCCCCAGAGGCAGGTGCTGTCTTGCTGTCCGTCGACCAGCTGCGACGGGTCAAGCGCAGCGTGAACAACGGTCACATTGCCACTTGTCCAGGTCAGCGGACGATCAAACAGCCAATCCACAAGGGATTGCCCCATCGCACCCCGAAGCGCTTCAGCGACGGCATCTGGATCAGAGAGTTCAATATCTGTCAGGTCAAATGAGGCCAAGGTCTGGGCACCACCATTGTGCAGCCAAACACGCTCCCATTTTCTTGGATCATGTAGAAACCCAAGCAACATGTCCTCATGATTGCCCTTAAGGCAGATCGCTTTCTTTTTCGAACGTGTGTCGAGGTGATGCAACTGACGCAACACCTGTGCGCTGTGCTCACCTCGATCAACGTAGTCGCCAACAAACACTGTGGGACAATCATCGTCCAATGCAGGCAAAAGCATCTGCAGGAGGTCCAGCCTGCCATGAAGGTCGCCGATGGCATAGAACTTCTCTGTCGGTGCCAGTGAGGATGTGCCTATTACCTGATCAGGTAGCGCTTGGGACGCAAAAAGCCTTTTGATCCATCCGGTTAGCATATCGCCTGTTACCTTCTGAGACAAAAACGGCGCAGCATCAGTCGAAAATAGGGCACCGGAGTGCCTTTTGACTGATCAACTCTGAGAAAAAAATCGGTTCCAAAGGATGGAACCGATCAATACTGTCTATCCGCCGAAATCGTCGAGCATAATGTCTTCGCGATCCACGCCCAGATCCAGCAGCATGTTGATGACCGACTGGTTCATGATCGGCGGACCACACATGTAGTATTCGCAATCTTCAGGTGCGGGGTGGTTCTTGAGGTATTCTTCGAACAGAACGTTATGGATAAAGCCGGTGTAGCCTTTCCAATCGTCCTCGGGTTGGGCATCCGACAGAGCGACGTGCCATTCGAAATTGTCGAACTCTTTGGCCAGAGTGTCGAAATCCTCGACAAAGAACATTTCTTTCTTCGAACGCGCGCCATACCAGAAACTGATCTTGCGGTTGCGGTTCTCAAGACGTTTGAGCTGGTCAAAGATATGACTGCGCATCGGGGCCATACCAGCACCACCACCGATGAAGACCATCTCTTTCTCGGTCTCGCGAGCAAAGAACTCACCAAATGGACCCGAGATTGTGACTTTGTCGCCCGGTTTCAGGTTGAAGATATACGACGACATCTGACCCGGCGGGATACCTTCGGACCCCGGAGGGGGCGACGCCACGCGGACGTTCAGCATGATCATGCCTTTTTCATCCGGGTAGTTGGCCATGGAATAGGCGCGTTCGATCGGTTCGGCGACGACGGATTTGTACTGCCACAGGTTGAAGCGATCCCAATCCTCGCGGTACTCCTCTTCGACGTCGAAATCCGTATAAGCCAACTGGTGCGCGGGCGCTTCGATCTGGATGTAACCACCGGCGCGGAAGTTCACATCTTCGCCTTCAGGCAGGTCCAGTGTCAGGGCCTTGATGAAGGTTGCTACATTCTCGTTCGAACGAACGGTGCATTCCCATTTTTTGACGCCAAAGACTTCTTCAGGAACTTCGATATCCATGTCCTGCTTGACGGCAACCTGACAAGATAGGCGATCACCGCAAGCCGCCTCACGCTTGGTGATATGGCTTTCCTCGGTGGGCAGGATAGATCCTCCGCCCGAATGCACTTTAACACGACATTGCGCGCACGTCCCGCCACCGCCGCAGGCCGATGGGACAAACAGCTTCTCCGCCGCAAGCGTTTGCAGCAGTTTGCCTCCTGCGGGAACCGAGATAGTTTTCTCGCCATTGATGGTGATGTTGACATCACCGGTCGACACCAGCTTGGATCGGGCCGCCATAATGATGGCCACCAGCGCCAGAACGATCAGGGTAAAAAGGATTACGCCAAGGCTAAAAGTTTCCATTGCGCCCTCCTTACAGTTTCACGCCCGAGAAGGACATGAAGGCCATTGCCATCAGACCTGCGGTGATGAAGGTGATGCCCAGCCCCTGCAGGCCATCTGGAATGTCCGAATATTTCAGCTTTTCCCGAACACCTGCCATTGCGGTAATTGCCAGCGCCCAGCCAAAGCCCGAAGACAGGCCATAAGTCGCGGCCTCGGCAAAGTTATAGTCGCGTTCAACCATGAACAGCGAGCCGCCTAGGATGGCGCAGTTCACTGTAATCAGGGGCAAGAAGATACCCAGCGCGTTGTAGAGTGGCGGGAAGTACTTATCGAGAACCATCTCAAGGATTTGCACCATCGCGGCAATCACGCCGATATACGAGATCAGACCAAGGAAAGTCAGGTCCACATCCGGGAAACCCGCCCAGGCCAGCGCACCCGGTTTCAGCAGATAACTGAGCAACAGGTTATTGGTCGGCACAGTGATCGCTTGCACGACCATGACCGAGATACCCAAACCCAGTGCAGTCGAAATCTTCTTGGATACGGCGATGAAGGTACACATCCCCAAAAAGAAGCTGAGCGCGAGGTTTTCGACAAAGATCGCCTTTACGGCCAGAGAAATAAGCCCTTCCATCAGTGCGCCTCTACCTGCTGGATCTTATATTCACGTTCTTCGACCTGGTTCGGCTTCCAGGTGCGGAAAGCCCAGATCAGCAGGCCGATCACGAAGAAGGCCGAAGGCGGCAGCAACAGCAGACCATTCGGTACATACCAGCCGCCATTATTCACAGTTTGCAGGATCGTCACGCCGAACAGGCTGCCCGAGCCAAACAGTTCGCGGATGAAACCAACCAACATCAGGATCAGACCATAGCCGAGGCCGTTACCTACACCGTCGATGAACGAAGCAATCGGAGGGTTCTTCATGGCAAACGCTTCGGCCCGCCCCATAACGATACAGTTTGTGATGATCAGGCCAACAAAAACCGACAGGGTTTTCGATATCTGGAAAGCATAGGCCTTAAGGATCTGATCCACCAAGATCACCAGTGAAGCGATGATCACCATTTGCACGATGATCCGGATCGACCCCGGAATCTGGTTGCGCAACATGGAGATGAACATTGACGCGAACCCGGTCACGAAGGTCACTGCCAGCGCCATAACGAAAGCAACCTGTAGCGATGAGGTCACCGCAAGTGCGGAGCAGATGCCCAACACCTGCAGTGTGATCGGGTTGTTGTCGACGAGCGGATCGATCAACAGCTCTTTCTTGGTCTGGGACATCATAGATCTCCTGCTTGCAGTTTGGCCAGGAACGGGCCGTAGCCCGCATCGCCCATCCAGAATTTTACCAGGTTATCAACACCGACAGAGGTCAGCGTGGCACCAGCCAACGCATCGACATAAAAATCGGCACCAGCTGCGGGCTGAGATTTGGCGACTGTGATCTGCAGATCACCCGCATCGTCCCGCAGTTTTTTACCGTTCCACAGCGCTTTCCAGCGTGGGTTATCCACCTCGGCACCTAGACCCGGGGTTTCACCATGCTGATAGAACTGAAGGCCGTAGATATCGTTGCCGTTATTCTCCAAAGCAATAAAGCCATAGAGCGTCGACCAGAGGCCATAGCCATGCAGCGGAAGGATCACCTTTTCCAGATCACCGGCATCATCGCGCAGCAGGTAGATGACGCGATACTTGGCCTTGCGACCGATCCCGGCCGGGTCATCGTCCAATGCAACGCTTAGTTCCGGATCACTGGCAGCAGCGATATCATCAAACGTGGCAGGATCGAACTGGTCGTCCACGAAGTCACCAGCGGCAAGATCCAGTACATGCGGTTCAAACGCGGCGAAGGCTTCGGTTACATTTATACCGGGTTCATAAACACCCGCGACTTGCAAAACATTGACCTGCTTGTCCTTCAGCTTGTTCGCTTCCTGCACAGGGCGCAAGCTGACCGCAGCGGCTGATACGACCATCGACGCAACTAGGCATACAGCCACAGCGACGAAAATCGTCTTGCCAACAGAATCCGGCGAGGCCGCCAGAAACTTGGCAATCGCGCCTTTAGGTTCTTGGGATTGCGGATCAGACATGGCGACGCGCCCTCCGTTTGATATTTGCCTGGACGACGAAATAGTCGATCAGCGGTGCAAAGACGTTTCCGAACAGGATCGCCAGCATCATGCCTTCGGGGAAAGCCGGGTTCACCACACGGATCAACACAACCATGACACCGATCAGCGCCCCGTAGATGTAACGCCCAACATTGGTGTGGCTGGCAGAGACGGGCTCGGTGACCATAAAGGCCAGCCCGAAGGCATACCCGCCAAGTACGATGTGCCAATACCAGGGCATGGCGAACATTGGATTGGTGTCCGACCCAATCACGTTCAGTAGCAGGGTAAAGCCGATGGTTCCGGCCAGACATCCTAAGATCAATCGGTAGTTCGCGATCTTGGTCAGAAGCAGGAAGCCCAAGCCGATCATACAGGCCAGTGTCGATGTCTCACCGAAACTTCCTTGGATGGTGCCGTAGAATGCGCTGGACCAAGTGATGCCTTCGGCGGCCAGAGCCTGAACCCCCTCGGCTGCAGAAACAGCTAGGGCAGTGGCGCCGGAAAACCCGTCAACAGGTGTCCAAACCGAGTCGCCAGACATCTGAGCCGGATACGCGAAGTATAGGAACGCACGGCCCACAAGCGCGGGGTTGAGGAAGTTCTTGCCGGTCCCGCCAAAAACCTCTTTGCCGATCACAACACCGAATATGATGCCCAGAGCCACCTGCCACAGTGGTGTCGTTGCCGGCATGATAAGCGTGTAAAGCATAGAAGTAACAAGAAAACCCTCGTTTACCTCATGGCCCCGCACTGTCGCGAAGATCACCTCGAAGATACCGCCAGCAACCAACGTCACAATATAGATTGGCAGGAAGTAGAGCAGCCCGTGCGCTACATTGGCAAAGATACTGGACGGGTCCAGCGAGATGCCGAACATCTGCAAAAGGGCGATCCGCCAGCCTGTGGCCGCATCAGGTCCAAGCGCGGCAATTGCCGAGTTCGCCTGATAACCGGTGTTCCACATCCCCCATAGAATGCAGGGGATCGTGGCGATCACGACATAGGTCATGATCCGCTTCATATCCACATAGGACCGCGCGTGAGGGGCGACGGAGGTTACGGTTTTCGGAGTGTAGATGAAGCTTTCTACCATCTCGTAGATGGGAAAATACTTCTCGTACTTACCGCCTTTGGTAAAGTTCGGCTCGATCCGATCAAAGAAGCTGCGCAAACCCATTCGGCTCAGCCCTCCTTTTCAATCTTGCTAAGGCAGTCGCGCAGCGCCAGCCCGTATTCATATTTCGCCGGGCAGGCAAAGCCCACAAGGCCCAGATCTTCTTCGTCCAGCTCTAACGCACCAAGCGCTTGGGCGGTATCGGTATCCATCACCAACAGAGCGCGCAGCAGCTGTGTCGGCAGGTAATCCTGTGGCATCAGCTCTTCAAACGTGCCGGTCGGAACCATTGCGCGTCGTCCACCATTCAGATTGCTGGTAAACGCATAAAGCTTTTTGGCAAAAGCAGACCCCAGGACCGGCTGAACGGCAAATTTCGACGGCATGGGGAGAATCCAACCCATAGTGATCTGGTCGGGATCTTCGCGGATGATGGTGATCTGACGTGCAAAACGACCGAGATACGCAGTCGGGCCTTCAGCATGGCGTCCAGACAGGATCGAACCCGATATGATCCGAGCGGCTCCATCGACATTGACCTCATCACGGATCAGATCGTCAGTTGAGGCGCCCATGACCGTACGGATCAAACGTGGTTGCCGCGCACCCGGTCCGGCCAGTGCGATCACAACATTCGGATCAAGGTGGCCGGATTGCATTAGGCGTCCGATGGCAATCACGTCTTGATAGCCAATTGTCCATACCTGCTTGTCAGCGGCTAAAGGCTCTAGAAAGTGAATATGTGTCCCGGCCAGCCCGGACGGATGCGGGCCCGAGAAAGCCGCTGCCTCAACCTTAGGAAGATCAGCACCTGGGATGGCTTCTCCATCTTTGTAGCAAAGATAGGTTTTTCCTTCAGTCAGATGTGAGATTGCGACCAAACCTACCGTAAAGGCCTCTGATGCATCGGCGATTACCACGGCAGCATCTGCAGCCAGTGGATCGCTGTCCATCGCGGTGACAAAAATCGCTGCTGGTGTTGTCCCCGGTTCGGGCATCTTCGAATAGGGTCGCGTGCGGAAAGAAGTCCACAGCCCGGCCGCACACAGCTTGGCGGTGATACCAGCGCCTGAGACCGCATCACCAACGCCCGAGAAATCAACCCCGGTATCATTGACGTCGGATATTTCGATCACGACGCTTTGAAGAACACGCCGCGCACCACGGTTAACGGCAACAACTTTCCCACTCAACGGTGCGACCATCATCGCCTCTGGCGCATCCTTGTGACAAAACAGCGGCGTACCGCGCTGAACATCATCCCCTTCCTGAACCAACATGCGGGGTTTTAGACCTAGATAGTCCCCCCCCAGAACGCCAACACTGGAAAACTCAGGCCCCGGTTGGATGTTTTGCTCGGGCGCGCCTTCAATCGGCAAATCCAACCCTTTTTTTAGTTTGAAAGTTTGCATGTCGCTACGTTCTTCCAAGCCTCTGTCCTGCGCCTGCTGCTTGCCACCTTACAATGATGGCAACAAATATCACGATTTTTCCGATCAGTCCGGTCGCAAAAGCACTACAAACCGACCAGAATCCGCAAGCGTAATTCCGATCAAAGCTCCTTTACGCGGGGATGCACGCAAACGCAAACCTGTTACCGCTCTATTTCGAACCGGAAATTCACATTCTTATGATTCAGTTTCACATTGAGTGGATTTTTGCCCTCAATTTGTATGTCGCACCTAATGTTCATCCGGTGTAAGCAGCCTGAATGAAAGACGAAGATGATCTCGAGATATTTTTGGTCGCCACGCCCGGCCTCGAAGCGCCTCTGTATGCGGAAGCGATCGAGGGGGGATTTGGTAGTCCGCAAAAACTCGCGGGTGGTGTTGTTTGCCGTGGGGGCTGGCGTGAAGTCTGGCGTGCCAATCTTGAGCTAAGGGGTGCCAACAAAGTTCTGGTACGGCTGGGCAGTTTTCCCGCAGTCCATTTGGCGCAGTTGGACAAGCGGGCACGCAAGTTCCCTTGGGCCAAGTTCCTGAGACCCGATATTCCGGTAAGGGTCGAGGCAACCTGCCGTAAATCACGCATCTATCATGACAGGGCGGCCCGCCAACGTATTGAACGCGCCATTTCTGAGACACTTGGCGCGCCGGTCTCATCTGATGCCACTGTTCGTGTGCTCCTTCGGATCGAAAAAGATATTTGCACTCTGTCGCTGGACAGTTCCGGTGAGCCATTACACAAACGCGGCCACAAACCCGCCATTGCCAAGGCTCCGATGCGTGAGACCATGGCGGCCATGTTCCTGCGCGAATGTGGTTATGATGGATCTGAGCCGGTCTTGGACCCGATGTGCGGCTCGGGCACGTTTGTTATTGAGGCTGCTGAGATAGCGCTTGGTCTGATGCCGGGAAGATCACGTAAGTTCGCTTTCGAGAACTTTGCCAGCTTTGACCACGATGCTTGGCACGAGTTGCGCAAGCGGACTCAAACGCACGAAACCGAGTTGAAATTCTTTGGTTCCGATCGGAATGAGGGCGCAATTGAAGCGTCGCGTTCGAATGCAATGCAGGCCAATGTGGATCAGATAACCCAGTTTCAGCACCGTTCGGTCAGTGACATCAAACCTCCCACCGGGCCGACGGGGCTGATCATCGTGAACCCCCCTTACGGGGCCCGCATCGGTGACGAAAAGCGCTTGCGATCACTATATGGCAGCCTTGGCAAGGTACTCGCCAACCGTTTTCACGGCTGGCGTGTGGGCATCGTCACCACGACACCTGGACTTGCTCGCGCTACGCGCCTGCCTTTGCTCCCGCCCGGTCCGGTCGTCGATCATGGCGGAACCAAAATTCGGCTGTTTCGCACTGAGCCATTGAAGTGAGATGCGGTCCAATTCCCACTTGGACTTGTTGCGACGGTCGCCATTCTGCCCCCGTGGTTTACCCTATACCGATCTCAGAAATCCTCTTGCACATCCAAATCGCGAGGTATAGATCACCCGCCACGGTCGGAGTGTAGCTCAGCCTGGTAGAGCACTGTCTTCGGGAGGCAGGGGTCGGAGGTTCGAATCCTCTCACTCCGACCAATATATTAAGGGCATTCTGCCGTTTCAGCTTATGGTCAATTTGCTGGATTCTGTGAGCCCTCACACACTTTCAGCGATGAACTAGTGTAAATCCACTGCCCTTTTGGTGATTGGATGTATCCCCGCCGCAAGATTCAAAACGGCAAATCGAAGTGTCAGAAACCCTCCAGACAACCACTGGTTTCTCCGGTTGGAATTTCCGAAATCACCGATTTATGGACGGGCTGTATATATGTCACCCGCGATGCAGTCGACGTATTCGGTTCAACGGACTTCGCATTCAAAAAATTTTGGAGTGCAAAAAGTGCTGCACCAGAGAACAGCCTGGGCGACTGGATTGCGATCAGCGATGCGCCGTCTACAGCGGAGGTTGTGTCGGTGCGATACATGGGATAAGCAATCCCGCCATCTGCAATTGCGGGACCTACAGCGTGATTGGCCAAAACAATGTTCAACCGCTGTGAAATCTATCCAAGAAAGGCCTTCATGATGCTTGACCTCACCCGCTTTCGTCGTGACTTGCACACGCACCCAGAGATCGGCTTTGACCTTGTCAGAACGCCCCGCCTGATAGGCGAGCAATTGGAACAAGCTGGCCTGGAGGTCACGCGTGGTATAGGTAAGTCCGGCCTTGTTGCAACGCTGCGCCGAGGCCCAGAGGGAACCGCGTTTGGATTTCGCGCCGACATGGACGCGCTGCCAATAGACGAGGCCAATACATTTGCCCATCGTTCAGACACCCCAGGCAAGTTCCATGGATGTGGTCATGATGGGCACAGCACAATGCTATTGGGTGCGGCCCTAAAGCTTGCGGATGACCCGACGCTAAAGCGAACCATACATTTCATATTCCAGCCCGACGAAGAGAACGGAAATGGAGCCGCCGCGATGATTGCGGATGGACTTTTCGACAGATTTCCCATGTCCGCGATTTTTGGACTGCATAATATGCCTGGTATGCCGCTTGGTCATTTTGCAACGCAGTCGGGAGCGTTTTGTGCGTTCGAGGACAATTTTGAGATTCAGATTGCTGGCCAAGGCGGTCATGCTTCGATGCCGGACAAAGGAATTGATCCTATCGTGACGGGCTCGGCGATTGTGCTGCAGCTACAATCGATCGTATCTCGGTCGTTACCGGCAAGCAAACATGCGGTCGTTTCTGTCACTGAATTCCTCACAGATGGAGCACGTAATATTCTGCCAAGCAACGTGGTGTTGCGGGGGGATTGCCGTGGCTTTTCCAGCGAGGTGTCTGCCACTATCGAGACCAGAATGCGTGCTATTGTGGAGGGCGTGTGTGCCGCGCAAGGTGCCGCGGCGACGCTAAAATACTCAACATCTTTCAGACCGCTCAAGAACAACCCTGAAGCCACTGCAACCATCGTCAGTGCTGCGCGCGAGGTAGGTTCGGTAGATGCGGAATTTGGTCAAGTAGGTTTCTCTGAAGATTTTGCCGAGTTTCTGACACACCGCCCCGGCGCGTTCATCCTGATGGGTAACGGACTAGACGGTCCGGCTGCGATGCCCCTGCACAACGCGTCTTATGACTTTAACGACGATGCACTGGATCACGGTGTCGCGTTCTGGGTCAATCTCGCCCATCAGAGCACCTAATTTGATGGCGTCTTTTTAACAAGCCGCCACCCTTGGCTTGTGCTGTTCGACATCCTGACAATTAACGTATTTGGTTACGCTTGCGGATGTTCAGCCCGACCGTCTATTGGTAACGGTTGGGCTGTTCAATTGGATCACAGGCATTCAGCCAGTGAGTTTGCCAAATTGCGAATGACTTGCGGATAAAGCTCAACCCCGGGATCAAGGTCAGAGCCCAGCGGGTCAATTACGGCAGTCTTTGCTTCTGTACCGTCTAAAACAGTTGCAACAATTCCTGGGTTGAATTGCGGCTCAGTCAAAACGCACTCAATACCTTCTTTCCGGATACGCCCCTGAATGTCCGAGATACGCGCCGGGCTGGGATCGGTTGCATCGCCAAGAGAAATTGCGCCAGAAGCACGGAAATTAAAAGCGTCCTCGAAATACTGATAGGCGTCATGGAATACGATAAAACGACCGCCTTGAACTGGCTTCAGTGTTTCAGCTACCTCATCTGACAATGCTGCCATTTCTTCGCGCGCTGCAGCCGCATTTGCAAAATATGCACCAGCGTTGTCAGGATCAGCGGCAGAAAGCTGGGCCGCAATGACATTCAGCCAGATTTCTGCATTCGCCGGTGAAAGCCAGGCATGAGGATCATGCTCGCCGTGCCCGTGATCGTCATGATCCGCATGATCATTGTGATCTTCGCTATCGTGATCATCGTGATCGTCGTGGCCATGATCATCATGTGCGTGCTCTTCTTCATGATCGTGCTCATCATGCTTTTCGTCTTCCGCATGATCATCATCATGACCATGGTCATCGTGATCCCCATGGTCATGTGCTTCGAATAATGCGTTCTCACGGAAATCAAGCAGAACCGTTCCATCCGATTCCAGAAGCGTTGTGACCGTGGCACCGTCGCTGAGTGTCTCGACAGCACCTTCCAACCAGGGTGTCAGATCCTCGCCAATCCAGAACACCAGATCAGCCTCTTGCAGCGCAGAGGCTTCCGAGGGACGCAGGTTGTATTCGTGCGGCGATGCGCCCGCTGGGATGACCAGATCAGGTGTTCCAACACCTTCCATAACACTGGCTACCAACGAGTGGACGGGTGCAATGTCGACGGCCACCTTTGGGGCATCCGCCATGGCTGTTCCACCCATTAACGCAGCGGTGATCGATTGTAAGAGCAGCTTTCTGGACATCAGACCCTCAGTGTGATTGTATAACATTGCGAGCGACATACATGATATGGAATAACATGACAAGTGAAGCCACTCCCAATCCTGTTTGCGACGACGCACTTGTTGGGTTTCATAAACACGATCACAAAAATTGCGTTGAGACTGCGCTGACCACAGCTGAAGCTCGGTGCAAACAAGAAGGGTTACGGCTAACGCCTGTGCGGCGAAAAGTACTTGAAATGTTGCTCCAGGAGCATCGTGCCTTGGGGGCCTATGCTATTCTTGATGCGCTGCGCGAGGAAGGGTTTGGTTCGCAGCCACCAGTGGCTTACCGTGCGCTTGATTTTCTTGTCAAAAATGGATTTGTTCACAAGATCGAACGTTTGAACGCATTTGTCGCGTGTTCTCATCCCGGAGCAGACCATTCGCCGGCGTTCATGATCTGCCGAAAATGTGACGCTGTGGCCGAAGCGCAGTCTGCACCAGCCAAAGGGATACTTGGCGCAGCTGCACGTGCAACGGGTTTTGAAATAGAGCGAACGGTTGTAGAAGCCGAAGGGCTTTGCCCCAGCTGCACTGAAAAGGCGTAGAAATGACCTTGATCTCTGTTGAGAATCTCAGCGTGCGTTACGGCGCGAATACAGTTTTGCGACATGTAGATATGGTTGTAGAGGCCGGAGAGATAGTAACCATCGTCGGTCCCAACGGATCAGGCAAGACCAGCCTGTTGAGGGCCATCATTGGTGCAACAAAACCAGCCGTAGGACAGGTTTCATTGAAACCAGGATTGAAAATTGGATATGTGCCTCAAAAACTGCACATCGATCCGACACTGCCAATCTCGGTCGAGAGGTTCATGCGGCTGACCGATCGCGTTTCCAAAGTAAAATGCGAGAAAGCGCTCGAAACTGCCGGGGTGCCGGATCTGCTGAAACGACAGATGTCGCAATTGTCAGGTGGGCAATTTCAGCGCGTGCTGTTGGCTCGGGCCCTGATAAACCAACCAGATGTATTGCTATTGGACGAGGCAACGCAGGGACTCGACCAACCGGGATCGGCTGCGTTTTATCACCAGATCGAAGAAGTCAGGCGCGAAACGGGATGCGCCATTCTGATGATCAGCCACGAATTGCACGTGGTCATGAGCGCCTCAGATCGCGTGGTCTGCCTGAACGGGCACGTGTGTTGCGAAGGCTCCCCCGCTGTGGTGGCCTCGGCCCCGGAGTACCGCGCTCTGTTCGGGACAGGAACAGGCGGTGCGTTGGCCTTATATCGGCATGATCATGATCACGATCACGATCACTGTGAAACCTCTCAAGAAGCGGCAGAATAATGCTTGATGATTTTATGACACGCGCAACGCTGGCAGGCGTTGGCGTGGCTTTCGCCGCAGCCCCGCTGGGCTGCTTTGTCGTGTGGCGTCGGATGGCGTATTTCGGAGATGCCACAGCGCATGCCGCAATCTTGGGGATCGCGCTTTCCCTGACATTTCAGTTGTCAGTCTTTACCGGGGCGTTGGCCGTCGCGCTTGCGATGGCCCTTACCGTAACACTGTTGTCCGGGCGCGGGTATGCGATGGATACTCTGCTAGGTGTTATGGCGCATTCCGCCCTCGCATTTGGCCTCGTCGCCGTTTCCTTTCTGTCCGGCGTACGAATTGACCTTATGGCCTACCTCTTCGGCGATATCCTTGCCGTATCGCGTACTGATTTGCTTGTAATCTGGGGCGGCGCCGTCCTTGTCGTAGCGCTGATCGCGTGGCGCTGGTCTCACCTACTGACGGCCACGTTAAATGAAGAACTGGCATATGCCAGCGGCTTCAACCCCAGACGCGAGCAGTTAATCCTGACATTGGCGCTTGCCATAACAGTGGCAGTGGCAATCAAGGTGGTGGGTGTTCTTTTGATCGCAGCAATGCTGATCATACCTGCTGCAGCGTCTCGAAGTTTGGCGCGATCACCGGAATCGATGGCATTGATCGCCGCCGCTATTGGCGCATTCTCGGCGGTCACTGGTCTAAGGGCGGCCTATATGTTCGATACACCTGCCGGGCCGTCCATCGTCTGCGTGGCCGCAATTTTATTTGCCTGCCTCAGTGTCGTCGGATTGCAAACACGCGACCGATCCAAGCTCAATTAGGTTCGACGCAAAATCTGCGCAGGCGTTTCATTCCTTTAGTCATGATGGACATGATGTACCCGACACCCGCATTCGGTAGAATTGCCCTACGGTACTGAGAGCTTAGTCACAGCCCGCCATTCAGGTCTGATTCAGGGTTATAGATGTCGGATTTGAGAGTATCCAATTCACCAAAATAAAGCGATTCTTTGGAAAAAGGTCTGATTCATGCGATATTCCGGTTTCACCGTCATCAAAGAAGCGCTTCGCGGTCACAAAGGATGGAAACCGGCGTGGCGTGATCCCGAACCCAAACAGAAATATGACATTGTCATCATCGGCGGCGGCGGTCACGGTCTGGCGACGGCCCATTACCTTGCCAAAGTGTACGGCTTTCGCAATGTTGCTGTGATTGAGAAAGGCTGGATTGGCGGCGGCAATGTCGGGCGCAATACGACCATCATACGTTCAAATTATCTGCTGGATGGTAATGAACCTTTCTACGAATTCTCATTGAAACTGTGGGAAGGTCTTGAACAGGACCTGAATTACAATGCAATGGTCAGTCAGCGCGGGATTATCAACCTGATCCACTCGGACGCACAGCGCGACGCCTTCACGCGACGCGGCAATGCCATGATCCTAAACGGCGCGGATGCCGAACTGCTGGATGCCGAACAGGTACGCAAGGAGTATCCGTTCCTCAATTTTGACAACGCGCGTTTCCCGATCAAAGGCGGTCTGGCTCAGCGACGCGGCGGCACCGTTCGTCACGATGCCGTAGCATGGGGCTATGCGCGCTCGGCGGATAGCCACGGCGTCGATATCATTCAGAATTGCGAAGTCACCGGATTCCACATCGAAAACGGCAGATGCGTGGGCGTTGAAACTTCGAGAGGATTCATTGGGGCCGGTAAGGTTGGCTGTGCCGTTGCTGGGAATTCGGGGCGTCTGATGGGAATGGCGGGTATGCGACTGCCGATTGAAAGCCACGTGCTGCAAGCGTTTGTCTCCGAGGGTTTGAAGCCGCTTCTGCCGGGCGTCATCACTTTTGGTGCGGGACATTTCTATGTCAGCCAATCCGATAAAGGCGGCTTGGTATTTGGAGGCGATATCGACGGCTACAACTCCTACGCTCAGCGCGGAAACCTGCCAGTAGTTGAAGATGTCTGCGAAGGCGGCATGGCGCTGATGCCAATGATCGGCCGCGCGCGGCTGCTGCGCATGTGGGGCGGAATCATGGATATGTCCATGGACGGGTCACCCATTATCGACCGCACACATATCGACGGACTCTATTTCAATGGCGGCTGGTGCTATGGCGGCTTCAAGGCCACTCCTGCATCGGGCCATTGTTTCGCGCATCTGCTGGCAAAGGACGAGCCGCACCCAACCGCGACCGCCTATCGCTTTGACCGCTTTCGCACCGGTCGAATGATTGACGAAAAAGGTATGGGCAATCAGCCCAATCTGCACTGAGGAAGCCAAGAATGATCATCCAACATCCATTGCTGGGTCCCCGTGACAGTTCAGAGTTCGTGTATCTGGGTGACGCGTCCTTGATAGACCGTCCCGACTGGCAGGCCGAAAACGCAGCTGAAACATTCTATGACTACGCCTATCTGCGCGACAATCCAGCGGGCGAAAACCGTGAGCTGTGGTTTCACGAAGGGGGGGATCGATCCTGGCTCGTCGTGACACGCAATACGGTTACGCATGAGATTTCGAAAGTGGAGTTGGCGTGTGATGTAGCCCGGATGCGAGGACGTTCCAAATGACCCAAGTCAACCGGCTCAACGGCGGCCAAATCGACCGCACCAGTACTCTGAATTTCAAATTTGACAACCGCAACTTCACGGCGCATCCGGGAGACACTCTGGCATCCGCCCTTCTAGCCAACGGCGTGCGCCTGATTGGGCGATCATTCAAATACCACCGCCCCCGTGGTATTTTGAGCGCCGGGTCTGAAGAGCCCAACGCCTTGGTTGAACTGCGTACGGGCAATCGAAAAGAACCCAACACACGGGCCACGACGATCGAGATGTTTGACGGGCTCGAAGCGCATTCTCAGAACCGATGGCCAAGCCTCAGGTTTGACGCGATGGCGATCAATGATCGGTTTTCAAATTTTTTGACCGCAGGCTTCTACTACAAAACCTTCATGTGGCCCGCCGCATTCTGGGAGAAGCTCTATGAACCTGTTATCCGCCGGGCTGCAGGGCTGGGCACCATGTCGATGCAGGAAGACCCTGATGAATATGACAAGGGATTTAGGCACTGCGACCTTCTAATTATCGGCGCGGGTCCGGCAGGATTGATGGCAGCGCTGACCGCCGGTCGTGCGGGGTCCGACGTGATACTGGCGGATGAGGATTTTGTCCTCGGTGGTCGTTTGAATAGCGAAACTTACTCGCTGAACGACGACATCGCTGCAAACTGGATTACACAGACGGTGGCTGAGTTGTCCGCGATGCCGAATGTCCGCCTGATGCCGCGCACAACCGTTATCGGTGCTTTTGATCATGGAATTTACGGGGCAGTCGAACGGAAAGGAGATCATCTGTCCGCTCCATCCGAGGGCAAACCCCGTCAAATCCTATGGCGCATCTATTCTGGGCGCGCCCTCTTGTGCGCGGGCGCAACCGAGCGCCCGATTGCCTTTGAGAACAATGATCGGCCAGGCATCATGCTAGCCGGAGCGCTGCGCAGTTATGCTAACCGTTTCGCCGCCACCCCCGCGCAACGCGTGGCTATTTTCACCAACAATGACGATGGCCACCGCACCGCAGCCGATCTGCACGCCAAAGGGGTGAAAATCGCGGCCGTTGTTGACATTCGGCCCGAGGCCCCACTGAACGGTGACTATGAGGTGCTGCGCGGCGCTGAGGTGATCGATACCAAAGGGCGTCTTGGCTTAACTTTCGCCGAGGTCAAATTGGCCGACGGCTCAAACCGCACATTGGATGTTGGTGCGCTTGGTATCTCAGGCGGTTGGAACCCGAATGTGCACCTGACCTGCCACCAACGCGGTCGCCCGGTCTGGAATGAGACCCTGTCTGCCTTTGTCCCCGGCGATACGTTGCCTCCGGGCCTGACAGTCGCCGGAGCCGCAAATGGCATCATGTCCACCCATGGTGCCTTGAAATCCGGTGCCGAAGCCGCCACCCACGCACTTGACTTGAAAAGCGATGCCATCGCGATACCAACGGCCGAAGATGCTCCGGTCACTCAGACGCCATTCTGGTATGTCCAAGGCTGCTCGCGGGCATGGCTGGATCAACAGAACGACGTAACTGTCAAAGACGTAAAGCTCAGCCATCAGGAAGGCTTCCAGTCGGTCGAGCATCTCAAACGTTACACCACGCTGGGCATGGCAACCGATCAGGGTAAGACTTCGAACATGGGCGGCTTGGCAATTATGGCCGAAATCGCCGGGAAATCCATTCCGCAAGTCGGCACCACTATCTACCGCCCACCCTATACGCCAGTGCCAATAGCAACCTTTGCGGGCCGTATGAGGGGGAAGGAATTTCACCCCACCCGTCTGACACCATCACACCACTGGGCCAAAGAGCGCGGTGCAGTGTTTGTTGAAGTCGGCAACTGGTTGCGCGCTCAATGGTTCCCGTTACCGGGAGAAACGCATTGGCGGCAATCCGTTGACCGCGAAGTGCGCCAGACTCGTGCCTCGGTCGGGGTGTGCGATTGCACCACGCTGGGCAAGATTGATGTACAGGGCACCGATGCAGCGGATTTCCTGAACCGTATCTATTGCAACGGTTTTGCCAAGCTAGCCGTCGGCAAAACCCGCTATGGGCTTATGCTGCGTGAAGATGGCATTGCAATGGATGATGGCACCGCAGGACGGCTGGCCGAAGATCATTTTGTGGTTACAACAACGACGGCCAATGCGGTAAAAGTTTACCAGCACATGGAGTTTGTCCGGCAATGCCTATTCCCGGACATGGACGTGCAATTGATCTCGACCACCGAAGCCTGGGCACAATACGCTGTTGCTGGCCCGAATTCACGTAAGTTGCTGCAGAAAATAGTGGATCCGGAATTCGATATCTCGAATGACGGTTTCCCCTTTATGGCCTGCGGCAACATTACCGTTTGCGGTGGATTACGTGCTCGTCTGTTCCGGATATCATTCTCGGGTGAATTGGCATTCGAGATCGCGGTCCCATCCCGCTATGGCGATGCCCTCATGCGACGATTGATGGTCGAAGGCGAAGAATTCAACGTGGTGCCCTATGGTACGGAAGCATTGGGCGTTATGCGGATCGAAAAAGGTCATGCGGCGGGCAACGAACTAAACGGGACCACCACCGCACTGAACCTTGGCATGGGTCGGATGGTATCAAAGAAGAAAGATAGCATTGGCTCAGTTCTGTCAGAGCGTGAAGGGCTGAACGAGGCTGATGCGTTGAACATGGTCGGCGTCAAACCCGTGAACAGCGCGGATAAGATCACCGCTGGCGCGCATCTCATGGATGCATCCGGTCCGGTCGATGCAGCGAATGATCAGGGCTATGTCACCTCAGCCGCCTTCTCGCCTTCTCTGAACTGTTATATCGGTCTGGGCTTTCTGAAGAACGGAAGTGACCGTCATCGCGAGAAGATGCGCCTTGTGTCGCCGCTA
Source organism: Ruegeria sp. YTSA064 (assembly GCF_059610325.1). Lineage (NCBI taxonomy): Bacteria > Pseudomonadati > Pseudomonadota > Alphaproteobacteria > Rhodobacterales > Roseobacteraceae > Ruegeria > Ruegeria sp. YTSA064. The sequence goes on along the minus strand of NZ_JBXWNK010000006.1, from coordinate 27,675 downwards.
ACCGATCTGACCGTCGAGGTCGAGATTGTTTCGTCCCATTTTGTCGACCCTGAGGGAGAACGGCTCCGTGCATGATCTTATCGCGTTAACCGCACTTGGTGGAGCGGACCCGGAAACCTGCACTATTGGCAGCGTAACCTGCAGTGAAGTCCCCGATGTTGCGCTGGCTTCGGTCGCGGCGCGCCTGGGGCGTGAAGGCGAAACTCATTCGGCGTTGGCCGCTTTGATCGGGCAGAAGGCACCTGGTATCGGTCAGTTTTCAGGACAAACCCTCATAGCCTTTTGGGCTGGACCCGAACAATGGATTGTCGAGGCTCCCTTTGAAAGTCATGAGGGTCTTGCGGAATTGGTGAAAGATGGCACCAAAGATGCTGCTTCGGTGTCCGAACAGACGGATGCCTGGGCCCGGTTTGATCTAGAAGGTCCCGATGTTCAGTCGGTGCTGGAACTATTGTGCAATCTGGACTGCAGAAATTTGGCGACAGGCGGCGCAGCACGAACCTCAATTCATCACCTCGTATGCTTCCTCCTGCGCCGGTCAACCGATTTTTTCAGTATATACGCTCCGCGATCTTCAGCCCAATCTCTGCAACATGCGATTGTCACCGCAATGAAATCCGCATTGTGACACGCAGTTCAGCTTGAGGGCAGCGGAGCATTATCCTCAACTCGAAAGCGGTTGATCCGACGGCGGTCCTCGCTTGGGCTCAAGCCGAAGGCTGCGCGATAATGTGTCACCAACGGTGCGACAGAACTATATCCGACTGCTGCCGCAATCTCAGAGATCGGGTCTTTTGTATAAACCACCATCTGCCGCGCCGCCTTCATACGCATCGCGCGAAAATAATGGCTGGGGCTTTGTCCGGTGGCCTGCTTGAATGCGCGTTCGATCTGACGCGGAGTGACACCCGTCTGACGCGCGACCTCGGTGATCGAAATCGGCTGACCGACGCTGCCCGCGAACAACTCGATCGATTTGGTAACAAGCGGCGGCAATCTGTCACCGGAATCCGATTGACGGACATTCGGAACCTGTTGTTTTACACTCGTTCCACGCATCATCGGGTGCTGGAACCAGCAAGCCACTTCATGCGCGACCTCACTACCCAATCGATCTTGGATCAGATGCAGGGCCAGATCAAAGGCTGCGGCTGCCCCTGCCGCGGTATAACGATTGGCACCAGATACAATCACCTCGCGACGAGCCTCGATATCTGGAAACTCGGCCTCAAAAGCAGCCTCATAGCACCAATGTACGGAAACCGGAAACCCAGTCATTACCCCTGAGCGGACCAAAGGGAAAACGCCACCACTGATACCCCCAATAACGGTTCCATGTCGCGCGAGCGCGCGCAATGCACCATTGCCCTGCTTTGGGTCCCGGAACCCGGCGACGGGACTGCTGAGCATGAAGAGGATATCGATGGATTGACAATCAGATAGAGGCCTGTCGGCCTCGAACCCAACATTGGCGCTGGACCTGACTTTCTGCCCTGCCTCAGAAACCAGATGCCAGCAAAAAGCCTCCTGTCCCACTATCTCATTTGCTGCCCGCAAGGGTTCAATCACCGAGGTCAAACACGCCATCGGAAACCCATCAAACAGCAAAATGCCCAACTCGATTGTTTTTTCAGCCAGCATGATACTTTCACTATCAGGAAATATTGTTGATGTGTTAGCCCGTATGGAGGTTGCGATGCACGGTACATGTTTGCAGAAACAGGCAGTTCAAGTATAGCAATACGCTGAATGTCCAGAACAGAAAATCGCGACACCGAAATGCCTACCAATCTGACGCAAAATCCGCATTCCTTTCGGGCAGGCGAACGAGAGAAGGTGTTAGAAGTTGCGATCGGGCGCGAAGTTCGGGCGTTTCGCAAACAGCAAAACATCACTGTTGCCGACTTGGCCCAATTAACCGGTTTGTCGATCGGCATGTTGTCGAAAATCGAAAACGGCAACACCTCTCCTTCATTGACGACCCTGCAATTGCTGGCAAATGCGTTGTCAGTGCCGCTGACAAGTTTTTTCCGACAGTTCGAAGAACGCCGAGAAGCCGTCCACACAAAAGCCGGTGAAGGGGTGGAGCTTGAACGCGAAGGGACACGCGCCAATCACCAATGTAACTTACTGGGACACTTGGGTGCGAACGGATCGGGCGTAATCGCGGAGCCGTATTTGATCACGCTCACTGCCAAATCCGACATTTTTCCGACATTTCAACACGGCGGGGTCGAAACAATTTACATGCTTGAGGGCGAAGTAGATTATCGCCATGGGGATCAGATCTATCCGCTAAAAGCTGGCGACACTCTGTTTTTTCGACGCCGACGATCCACACGGACCAGAAAGATTGGTGAATCTGCCAGCACGTTATATTTCGATCATCAGTTACCCTCAAACAAACTGAACAATGGCATTTTCTAAAAATATCGATGCGTCCTGAGGGCATTTTCGCTATGCCGCAAGAATTGGATCTCCAATCCGACAAGCAAAAGTGTTGGTCCGGTTACAACAGCTACGCTGCCTCTGATGATGAAAGAAACTTCGTTATGAACCCGTCAAATTTCAGACGACCTATCAAGTGTCCATCAACCGATATGCCTCCTTGGCATTTCCGCCCATGATCGCGCTTTTTTCCTCGGTATTAAGCTCTGATAGCAAAGCATCTGTTGCCTCGAGCCAACGCGCGTAGGTGCTGGCCAAAGTACAAACTGGCCAATCGCTACCCCATATCAATCGACTTGGGCCAAATGTGTCCAACAAATGAGAAACATAAGGGCGTAAATCATCCACGGACCAATCAGGTTTTGCTTCGGTCACAAGGCCTGACAGCTTGCAATAGGCATCCGTGTCCACAGCCAACGCTGCCATGTCTTCCGCCCAGCCTGATACTATACCATCCCGTATGAAAGGCTTTGAGCAGTGATCAATAACCACCCGCATCTTTGGGTGGCGTGACAAAAGTTCTCGCAAAGGCTTCAGCTGACTAGGTAGTGTCAATGCGTCAAATGTAAGGTCATCCGCTGTTATTGCCTCATAAGCGGGTGTCAGCGCTTCACCAAGCATCCATTCGGGGTCTGGAATATCCTGAATCATTGGTCGGACGCCTACAAATTTCGGGCTCTGCGCCAGATGCCCCAAAGTCGCCGCCATTTCCGAGCCTTCGAAATCGACCCAACCGACGACTCCTTTGATAAAGTCTACCTGCTCTGCAAGACCCAACAGGAACTCTGTTTCGGCGACTGTGGGAGCTGCTTGCACCAAAATCGTGCCCCCGATTTCCGCAGACTCCAACAAGGGTTCCAGATCTGGTGGAAGAAAGTCACGATAAATGTCACCTAGATCAGGTGTAAGCCATCCGTAATCTGTGCGCTGTGTCGTCCAGAAATGTTGATGGGCGTCAATTCGCATGAATTATTGACCCCTATATGGATTTGTTTCAGGGATTGGTGCCGCTTCGTGCAATAGACCTCTGGCACGCAAGTCATGCCAAAACGCACTCGGAATGTCTTCGTCGGCCCAACTCATGGTGTCCTCCAGTTCACTCGTGTCTCGCAGACCTGGGATGACAGAAACGACCGCTGGATGGGCCAAGGGAAACTGTAATGCCGCAGCAGAAAGCGAGACATTATGGTCCCGTGCGCTATCGTGCAATCGCGCGATCTTTGAGGCGACATCCACCGGAATTGCTTCATAATTCCATGTATCGCCACCCACGAGAGCGCCGGAATTGTAAGGCCCACCTACAATGATCGACGTTTCGGCGGCCATACACTCGGGCAGAAGTTTATCCAGTGCCATTTGCTCCAAAAGCGTATAGCGGCCCGCAAGGAGGAACATATCCCAATCTCCGACCGCAAAGGCCTCGCGGCATATCGCGATTTCGTTGACCCCAAGTCCAATGGCTTTGATTGCTCCACTGCTGCGAAGTTCGTCCAGTGCACGATAGCCTCCATCACATAAATCTTTGAAGTGCTTATTATTTTCTTCGGCCCCATGCGTGAATTCGCCGATATCATGCACAAATAGAATATCAATCCGATCCAGCCCCAACCTTTGCAAACTGTCTTCAAATGATCGCATGATCGCGTCATAGCCATAGTCAAACCTTGGAGTGAACGGCAGCGGGTCTGGCCAACCCAGCCCGGCAGGGTCGTCATGCATCCCGAATTCAAGAAGACGCCCCACCTTCGTTGACAGGATATAATCCCGCCCACGCAACGCATCCCCTATCGCGCGCTCAGACCGACCAAAACCGTAGAATGGAGCGGTATCATAGTACCGATATCCACGTCCCCAGGTATTGGCCAGCATATCTATTGCGGCGTTGTTGTCATTTGGACGCAACAACCCGCCAAGTGGCGCGCCGCCAAATCCTAGCACAGGCAGATTCAAGCGCCCATTCAACAAACTGCGTGTCGGAAACCGCGAATTGCTCATAAACCGTGATCATCCTGTATCGCATTGCCGAGGAAGTAATTTGTCAGTTGTTCTGCTATTTCGGCAAAAACCTTTTGGGTTTCATCTATCGTCGCCGTTCTCAGATTGTCGACACGCTCGAGGTAAGGACAGCTCAACGCCGCTACGATTTCACCTGAAGGGTTAAAAATCGGAAAACTCAGGTTCGTTACTCCGATCGTAGTATCTGACACACCCCGATAGAATCCCGATTGCCGAATTACTCTCAATTCTTCAAAAAACTTTTCTCTGTCCAATGGCGGCTCACCCAATGCGAGCGGATGCTGTTCCAATAATTCTTCAATCTCATCCTCCGGTCGAAACGCTGCCAGAACCCTGCCCGTGCCAGTGTTCCACAACCCAATAACCGAACCGGTTCGAATGGCCAGTCCCCAGTGCCCCGGCGCTTCGACCGACGAAACGATGACAATATTGCCTCCACTTTCCATGCCAATCTGGCAGGATTGCCAGACCCGCTTAGTAACGCGCCGCAGCAGGGGTGTCGCAACCTCTAACAAGCGAGCAATCGGGGAATATCGTTGGGCCGTAGCAAATAGTTTCAGGCTAAGGCTGTATCCATCACCGGATTGAGTCTTTGACACATACCCATGCTGCACAAGTGTGGCGAGCATTCGAAAGATTTCATTCTTTGAACGCCCTAAGGCGCGCGCGATTTCCGTCTGGGTCAAAGGTTCCTGGCTGGTCGAAAGAAGCTCCAAAATCTCCAGACCCTTTTCCAGGGCAGGCGCACGATATTTGGCTTCGGCCTGGGCAGGCGCGGAATTCGATTGTTCTTTCATGCATTCAGTCTTTGCTGATCACTCTCCAAAAAACAAGTGTTGATTTTTATTTGAAACCAAGTTTTATATTTAAGCGCAATTGGAGTTTCTATCGGAGCTCTGGTGTTGCAAAAATGGGAGGAGAAACAGTGAAGTCCGTACTTTTCAACAGCTTGGTTGCCTGTACCGCGCTCGTCGCCGTGTCAGAATCAGCTGCGGCGCAAGATTATGGAAGCTTTCCAGGCGTAACGATCGACGCCAAACTCATCGGCGGCCAACAGTACGAGGCGCTATATGGGCGCATCGCGGACTGGGAGGCATTGACCGGAGCGAAGGTCAATATCCTTTCAAAAAAGAGCCACTTTGAAATCGACCGCGAAATCAAATCTGACATGGCGGCCGGCACGACCGATTGGTGCGTCGGCTCAAACCACAGCTCATTTGCCCCGCAATATGAGGGGCTCTATACCGATTTGAATGCCTTGGTTTCACCGGATATTGTAGCCGAGTTCGTTCCCGGAAACATCGGTGCCGCAACAGTTGGCGGTGAGTTGCTGATGCTGCCACGCGCCCAGTTCGACGTGTCGGTGCTCTATTATCTCAAATCGAACTACACCGATCCGGAAAAGGCGGCTGAATTCAAAGCTGAATACGGTTATGACTTGGCGGTGCCGGAAACATGGGAGCAGGTCAAAGATCAGGCGATCTTCTTTGCTGACCCACCTAACTTCTACGGCACCCAGTACGCTGGCAAGGATGAAGGCGTCGTCGGACGTTTCTATGAAATGCTGATTGCCGAGGGCGGTCAATACTTGAACGATGACTATTCACCTGCGTTCAACTCCGAGGAAGGCGTTCGCGCGTTGCAATGGTTTGTTGATCTGTATCAGGCCAATGCCGTACCAGCGGGCACCACATCCTATGTCTGGGACGATCTCGGGCAGGGATTTGCTTCCGGCACGATCGCTCTAAATCTGGATTGGCCAGGCTGGGCAGGATTCTTCAATGACCCTGAATCATCGAAAGCTGCGGGCAATGTAGGCGTTGCGGTGCAACCCATGGGTTCTGCAAAACGCACGGGCTGGGCGGGCCTGCACGGTTTCTCGGTAACGAACGACTGCGCGAACAAGGAGGCAGCGGCTTCATTTGTGATGTATCTTACAAGTGAAGAAAGCCAACTGGCCGAGTCCTCAGGTGGCTCACTTCCAACGCGCACGGCAGTCTGGAATGCAAATCTGGAAACAGCAGCCAACGGTGACGATGCCTTCCGCGCCGAAGCACTTGCGGCCTTTGCTGAAGGGGCCAAGCATTCATTCGCCGTTCCCCCGATCCCGGAATGGGGGGAAACGACGAATATCGTGTTCCCTGAACTGCAAGCAGCTATTGTAGGTGACAAAACTGCTCAGCAAGCGTTGGATGACGCAGCTGCAGAGGTTGACGAACTGATGCAGGATGCGGGCTACTACTGAGCCTCCCAGTAACAATCAGGCGGGGTGTAATCCCCGCCTGACCTGAATTCCGACAGATTGAGGGTCGAAATGCGCCGCCGCATTCCCGAGTGGTTTGTTCTGCTAATGCCTGCGTTCATTGTTATCGCGGCAGTTGTGCTCATCCCACTTATCTTTTCGCTATACTCCAGCTTCACGCCCTACAAATTGACACGGCCATCAACGCTTTGGACGTGGATCGGCGAAAGAAATTATGAACGTATCCTAACAGATTGGAAATTCTGGGCCGCCTTCGGGCGTACAATCCTTTTTCTGACCATTGCATTGAACCTCGAGCTCATCTTCGGCTTGGGCATTGCGCTGATGGTTAACAAGGTAACCTGGGGTCAGAGAACGCTGAGAACGGTTCTGATGTTCCCGATGATGTTCTCGCCCATTCTTGTGGGCTTTCAGTTCAAGTTCATCTTCAACGACAATGTCGGCCTGGTTAACAATGTCCTGCAGTCCCTTGGATCCGACGCTGCATTGCCGTGGCTGGTTGACGGAAAACTGGCAATGTTCTCGATCCTTTTTGCCGAGATCTGGATGAGCACATCCGTCTTTGCAATACTCATCCTCGCTGGGTTGTTCGCAATGCCGCGAGATCCGCTGGAAGCGGCTAAGGTTGACGGTTGTACGCCATGGCAGAGCTTCCGACACATTACCCTGCCGTTCCTGATGCCATTTATCTATATCGCGATGACAATCCGATCTTTGGATGTGGCGCGGGCCTATGACATCGTGCAGATCATGACCGGAGGTGGCCCCGCGCGCCGGACTGAGCTTCTTTGGACATTAATGAGCCGCACGGGCTATGTGGATGCGAAGATGGGTCTGGCCAATGCTATGGGCTATGTCTCGATCCTGCTTTCGATCGCCTTCACGATCTATTTCTTCCGCAAACTCAGCGCGGCGCGTGCTGAACTGGGAATGGGGGCGTAATCGATGGATCGCAACCAAGCTCATCGAAACCGCCGCCGCATGCTAAAGGGCCTGCATTTCGTCGGCCTCTTTCTCGTGATGTCCATAATCTGCATTCCCGGGCTCTGGATCATCCTGAATAGCTTCCGGCCGACGGTAGAAATCATGGCGAAACCACCGGTGTGGAACCCGAGCTTCACGCTTGACCACTATCGCGCAATGTTCGGAGGTGCAGGTCAGGGCGGGGTCCCTGTCTTCTCGTATCTTTGGAACTCGATCGTGATCTCGGTGACTTCGACGGGAATTGCAGTTCTTATAGGAATGTCTGGCGGTTATGCATTTGCGCGTTACAAATTCTCCGGAAAGTCAGGTTATTTCGTTGGCCTCATGCTGTTTCGAGCAGTTCCCGGAGTGGCCCTTTCCCTGCCCTTGTTCATCGTATTTGCCAAGGTTGGAATCATCGACACCCATTTCGGGCTGATCCTCGTATATGTCGCAATGAACGTGCCTTTTACCATTTGGTTGACCGATGGGTTCTTCCGGCAAATCCCCAAAGAGCTGCACGAGGCGGCCGAGATCGATGGGTGCACCCGTTGGCAGGCCTTCTGGAAAGTCGAGTTTCCGGTGGCCCGCTCGGGTGTTGCATCGGCGGCGATCTTTGCCTTCCTGACCTCGTGGAACGAGTTTGCGCTAGCGTCGCAACTGACTCGGTCAGTGGGCTCAAAGACCATGCCGGTCGGCTTGCTGGATTTCACTGCCGAATTCACCATCAACTGGGGCGGCATGTGTGCTTTGGCGGTTCTTATGATCCTACCCGCGCTGATCCTCACCTTTATCGTCCAGAAACACCTGATAGCCGGCCTGACCTTCGGCGGCGTCAAAGGATAATAGAATGACAGAAGTTACCCTTTCCAATGTGATCAAACGCTATGGGGAACATCAGGCGGTTCACGGCATTGATCTTGAAATTCGTGACGGTGAATTTGTGGTGTTGGTTGGGCCGTCGGGTTGTGGCAAATCCACGACGCTGCGGATGATCGCCGGGCTTGAAGACATTTCAGGTGGCGAGGTCTCGATCGGTGGGCGGGTTGTGAACGATCTGCCCCCACGCGAGCGTAACATCTCGATGGTGTTTCAGAATTATGCCCTTTACCCACATATGTGCGTGCGCGAGAATCTGGGTTTTTCGCTGCACATCGCAAAACGCCCCGAAAGCGAGATTACATCAGCGGTTAACGAAGCGGCTGCAATTCTTGGCCTAGAAGAGTTGATGGACCGCAAACCAGCCGCTCTGTCCGGTGGTCAACGCCAGCGTGTCGCCATGGGTCGTGCCATCGTTCGGCATCCGGACGTATTTTTGTTCGACGAGCCTCTCTCCAACCTCGATGCAAAGCTGCGCACGCAAATGCGCGTGGAAATCAAAAAACTGCATCAGAAAGTCGGGAATACGATCATCTACGTGACCCATGATCAGGTCGAAGCCATGACGCTTGCTGATCGGATCGTTCTGATGCGTGATGGCCATATCGTACAGGTTGGCACGCCGTTAGAGTTGTTTAACGCGCCCGTGAACACCTTTGTTGCGACATTCATCGGGTCACCACCGATGAATTTGCTGGATGGGGTGGTAACAGAAAACAGAACTGTTCGGCTTATCGATGGTCAGGAACTCCCGATACCTTCGTCGCCGCGGGAAAGTGTGCAGCCGGGCCAGAAGGTCAAATATGGTTTCAGGGCAGATAATCTGAGCCCTGTGGGTCACGGCGTATCTGACGAGGGCGAGACTGCGGACATCGCCCTCAGGATCGATCTTTCAGAACCGCTTGGAACGGAGACTTTGTTATTTGCGACGCTCGCGAGCACTGAAATCCAATGTAAGATGCTGAACCCGCGCCCCGTTACGTCAGGCGAAACAATGACCTGCCGATTGGCGCTTGAAAAAGCACACATCTTCGACGCTCAAACCACCCAAGTGATCCGGAGCAACTGAAATGGCGAAAATCACCCATGTAGAGATCAAGATGATCGATCTGGTGCCAAAGGTTAAACGGGTCGATGCGATCCAGTCCTTTGTAAGTCAGGAAACCCCGATTGTCATTGTGCATGACAGCGACGGCGCGAAAGGGGTCGGTTACACCTACACGATCGGCACCGGTGGACCCTCGGTCGTTGCCCTGCTGGAAAAAACGCTTGCGCCCGCCTTGATAGGAAAAGATTCCGAGCGTTTTGAACAGATCTGGCGTGAGCTTCTATACCTCACTCATGCAACGGCAGTCGGCGCAATTACATCGCTAGCACTGGCTGCGATCGATACGGCACTTTGGGACTTGAACTGCTGCAAGAAGGGCCTGCCCTTGTGGAAGGCTGCCGGTGGGGCGAAAGACAAAATGCGCCTCTACACGACAGAAGGTGGTTGGCTACATTATTCAACATCAGAACTTGTTGAAAACACGCTCGCGGCAAAGGAGGAAGGTTTCAAAGGTTCCAAAATCAAAGTCGGCTCGGAACTAATTGCGCAGGATCGAGCCAGATTGGGGGCTGTGCGTGAGGCCGTGGGCAATAACTTCGAAATTATGACCGACGGGAACCAGAGCTTTAGCCTGTCGGAATCAATCCGCTGTGCACGCATGCTGGAAGAACTGAACATTGCGTGGTTTGAAGAACCCATCAAAGCAGATGATGTCTCGGCGCATGTTGAACTTGCCCGACATACCAGCGTTCCTGTTGCCGTTGGTGAAAGCATGTACTCGATCAGCCAATTCAAGGACTACATGCAAACGGGTGCAGCTTCGATCATTCAGGTGGATGTCGCCCGGATCGGGGGCATCACCCCGTGGCTGAAAACAGCACACATGGCCGAAGCTTTCAACATCGCCGTTTGCCCCCATTTTCTGATGGAACTTCATCTTCCTTTGGTATGTGCTGTGTCAAATGCCACCTGGCTTGAGCATATCCCCCAATTGGACAGTGTGACCAAATCTGGCATGCAAATGATAGACGGGCACGGCATTCCATCCGAGGCTCCCGGGTTGGGAATCGATTGGGATTGGGATGCCATCAAGGCCATGGAACTGGTCTCGCACAACGTCAAAGATGCAGCGTGAGAGGAGTTCGACACGTGCACCGGATGGGAATGATGATCGGGATCAAACCCGAGATGATAGATGAGTACAAACGCCTACACGCCAACGCTTGGCCTGAGGTTCTGAAGCAGATCCAGCACAGCAATATCCGCAATTACACCATATTCCTGCGAGAACCGGAAAATGTTCTTTTTGGATACTGGGAGTATCACGGTACGGACTTTGCTGCAGATATGGCCGAGATGGCCAAGGACCCCAAAACTCAGGAATGGTGGACCCAAACCGATCCCTGTCAGTCACCGCTTACCTCGCGAAAAGAAGGTGAGCAATGGGCAATGATGGAAGAAGTATTTCATACGGATTGAATGATGAAAAATTACAGACCAACGAACCGTTTGGAAGGAAAGCGCATCCTGATCACCGCGGCCGGCCAGGGTATCGGCCGCGCATCAGCCGAGCTGTTTGCCTCCGAAGGCGCAAACGTTATCGCGAGTGACATCAATGACGCGACGCTGGCCGAATTGAATGGAATAAAAGGAATTGTTCCACTCAAACTTGATGTCACCGATGGCGCGGTAGTTACGGCTGCTGTAGCTGATATGCCCGCTCTTGACGTTCTGTTTAACTGCGCCGGTTACGTTGCAAGCGGTTCCGTTCTTGACTGTACCGAAGAGGATTGGGACTTCAGCTTCGACCTGAATGTCAAAGCCATGTACAGTTTGATCCGGCTGGTGCTGCCCGGCATGATTGAAAATGGTGGCGGGTCGATAATCAATATGTCTTCGGTTGCATCTTCGTTGAAAGGCGTACCGAACCGCTTTGCCTATTGTGCATCGAAAGCTGCCGTGATCGGCATCACTAAATCAGTCGCTGCCGATTTTGTTACAAAAGGGATCCGCTGTAACGCCATTTGCCCTGGCACGGTTGACAGCCCCAGCCTGCACGATCGGTTGCGAGCGACTGGGGACTACGAACAAGCAATGACAGATTTCATAGCACGACAACCGATGGGCCGGATCGGATCCGCCGGCGAGATAGCCGAGCTCGCACTGTATCTTGCTAGCGACGCCAGCAAATACACATCCGGTCAGCCATTTGCCATAGATGGCGGCTGGACCATCTGATCGAAGAGGATAGCGATATGAGACTATTACGTTTTGGCCCCGCCGGTGCCGAAAAACCTGGCTTGCTAGACGACAACGGTGCCATTCGTGACCTGTCCCATTGGATCAGCGATATTTCTGGCGATGCGTTAAATGATGAAGGCTTGAACAAAATTCGCGCCCTTGACCATGAGACACTTCCGCTGGTGGACGGTGATCCAAGACTGGGCCCTTGCGTTGGAAATGTCGGGAAATTCATCTGCATTGGCCTGAACTACGCAGATCACGCCGCCGAAAGCGGCATGTCTTTGCCCGACGAACCCGTCGTGTTCTTCAAAGCGACCTCGGCTATTGTCGGACCCGATGACAATATCGAAATCCCGCGCAGTTCGATCAAAACCGATTGGGAGGTCGAATTGGGCGTCGTTATCGGGAAACAAGCCAAATATGTTTCTGAAGAAGAAGCACTGGAATACGTAGCAGGATACTGCGTCGTGAATGACCTGTCGGAACGCGACTTTCAGTTGCATCGGTCAGGTCAATGGGTCAAAGGCAAATCGGCAGATTCTTTTGGCCCGATCGGTCCTTGGCTGGTAACCAAAGACGAAATCGCCAACCCGCAAGATTTGCCGATGTATCTCGAAGTCAACGGCCATCGTTTTCAAGACGGCTCCACTAATACAATGCATTTTGGGGTTGCGACCATTGTTTCGCATCTTTCGCAGTTCATGTCGTTGCAACCCGGTGATGTGATTTCAACCGGTACACCTCCGGGTGTGGGCATGGGGCAAAAACCCGAAACGTATCTCAAGCCGGGTGACAGTATTGAACTGGGAATTCAGGGCCTTGGTGTCCAGCGGCAACAGGTCATTTCTGGGTAGCCGTTAGGCGAAACAACATGGCACAAACTGACTTGCATACAGCCCGAGGTGATTTAGTAGGCCGCTTGTCGGCTCCTGAGATTGGACCACAAATTGTTGTTCTGAGGGACGGCGAGGATTACGATATCACGTCCCGCGACATTTCAACGATACAGTGTCTGTTCGAACTACCAGTTCCCGCTGTGTACGTCGCCACGATCTCGGGTAATGCGAGTGCAAACCTTGCCAATCTTGGGGCTGTGGGTCTGTCTGCCAACAGTCGCCTAACCAAAAGTCATTTTCCTGCCCTCATTGATCTGCATTCGATCAAAGCCGCAGCCGATACTTTTGCCAGATCCAAGCCGGGATGCAATTTTCCTAAGGACGTAATTGAGTGAACTGCAATGCAGAATAACGAACCTGACGCAGCTGGCCATAGGCCGCACCGAAACGTTTTGCGCTTGAATGAGCGGGACAATGTGGTCATTGCCCTGCGCGACATTGCTGCTGGTGAAGCCGTACCGGAAATCTCTGAACCGCTGCCAAGCGCTGTTCCCAAAGGTCACAAGATCGCCACCCGATCAATCGCAGTTGGCGAATACGTCTATCGCTATGGTCAAATCATTGGTCAGGCGACAAAGGACATCGCGATTGGGGAACATGTTCATGTGCAGAACCTTGGAATGGGCGCACATAAACAAGACCATGCGTTTGCGTCAGAAACCAAGCCGCTGCCCGCCTTAGCCGATGCACGACAATTTATGGGGTATCACCGGTCTGACGGAACGGTTGGCACGCGCAATTATGTAGGCTTGATTACAACGGTCAATTGCTCGGGATCAGTCGCGAGATTCATCGCAGAGGCCGCCGAAAGAAACGGGATGCTGGACGCCTACCCAAACGTCGATGGGGTCGTGCCCATCGTGCATGGCACCGGATGTGGGATGTCTGCAACCAATGAGGGCTATCAAGCACTGTTTCGAACATTGTCCGGCTATGCTCAACATCCGAACTTTGCCGGTATCCTGCTGATCGGGCTTGGCTGCGAAGTCATGCAGCTTTCGGAACTGGTTGGGGGAAAATCGATCCGCGCTGATGGAGCTTTGCGCTACATGACTATCCAGAACGAGGGTGGCACGCGCAAAACTATGAGGCGCGGATTGAAAGAACTGCAGGGAATATTGGAACTCGCCAATTGTGTGACACGTGCGCCCGCCCCGGTGTCACATATCACGGTCGGGCTTCAATGTGGCGGGTCAGATGGGTATTCTGGGATTACGGCAAATCCAGCCCTGGGACATGCGTCGGACCTGCTGGTTCAACACGGCGGCACAACGATTCTATCCGAAACATCCGAAATATACGGGGCTGAGCATTTGCTGACGCGTCGCGCCGAAACGGTTGAAATCGGAGAAAAACTGATCAAGCGGATCAAATGGTGGGAGGACTACACGGCGCGGAATGGCGGCGAGATGGACAACAATCCCAGTCCCGGCAATAAACGGGGTGGTCTGACAACCATACTGGAGAAATCTTTGGGCGCAACGGCCAAGAGCGGCACCGCTCCGTTGCGCGACGTCTATGAATTTGGCCAGAAAATCGACAAAAAAGGATTTGTATTCATGGACAGCCCAGGTTTCGATCCTTGCTCGGTCACCGGGCAAGTGGCTTCGGGAGCGAACATAGTTGTATTCACGACCGGCCGGGGATCTGTTTCGGGTTACAAACCAACCCCTTGCATCAAACTTGCGACAAACTCGGAAATGTTCGCCCGTATGTCAGAGGATATGGACCTTAACTGCGGCGACATTGTCAGCCATGATGTCTCAATCACCCAGAAAGGCGAAGAGATACTCGATATGATTATCCGCGTCGCGAGCGGGGAAAAAACCAAAAGCGAAGAACTGGGTTTTGGTGGAGCAGAGTTTGTACCATGGCAGATCGGTGCAGTGATGTAATCAGAGCAACCAGAGCTGTATACCAAATGAATGAGAGCCAAGGGCGTTGGCTCACGTTCCACGGCCCAATTCTACACGGTGATCATGCATCAAATTCCACCCGGTCAAGACGGTGTAGATCAAAGGCTTTGTTTAATTAGTTAGACGTACAGGCGTCTGTGGCGGGCTTCTGGACAATTCTATTTTGCATGGAATGCGGGCAAGTTCCGCGCCGTTGCCTGCCTGCACCTGACGGAAAAGGATGCCTGATCCGAATGAATCCTGCGTTTTGTGCGGACCGTAGGCTTCGGGCGCATCTCGCCACTTTAATCCATTGCGGTTGATGAAGATAATCCCGCCTAGTATCCTTCTATCATCGCCCCATGGTCTGCCGTGCGACTTCGGGTAAAATGCGGAAAACTTGGCCATCTGCTCATCGGTCAGTTGGAAAAGGTCGCTTATATCACCACTCCATTTTCGAGTCGTGAATCATGCAGCGCGTTGAAAATCAATGCATCCTGACCCTAATAGCTTCGGCAAAATTCAGGTGGTCAGGAAACTTTTAGTAGTGAGCGATACACTTGAACTATAGCCTTCGCCTCGCTCTCAATTCTAAAATTCTGTTGGACATGGCATCTGGCAGCACGGCCTTTGACCGTTAGTTTGTCGCGGTCTGAAAGCATTTCTCTAAGCGCGTCAGCCAAAGCCTCGGCATTGGCCTTCTCCACCAGCCGTCCTGTCTCGCCATCTTCAATTTGGGCATTAAAGGCGCCTACCCCATCGCAAGCAATGACGGGAACACCTGAAGCCATTGCTTCCAAAGGAGTCAGTCCAAATCCTTCGTGCCGAGCAGGCGCAACAAACAAGTCCAGTGCACGGTATAATTCGACAAGTTCGCTCCATGGGCGTTCACCTAAGAAGTGCACACGCTCCGCCAAGCCGGCT
This sequence comes from Ruegeria sp. YTSA064, assembly GCF_059610325.1. Classification (NCBI taxonomy): domain Bacteria; kingdom Pseudomonadati; phylum Pseudomonadota; class Alphaproteobacteria; order Rhodobacterales; family Roseobacteraceae; genus Ruegeria; species Ruegeria sp. YTSA064. Next base: position 12,099 of record NZ_JBXWNK010000006.1, on the reverse strand, counting down.
GATTGCAATTTTGTCTCTTGCTGTTGTTTAAACTCGATAAACTCTTTTGTTGTACGACCTGTGAATACAATTTCGACATTTGGAAACGCAGGCAGCACTTCAATGGCTGCGTCCACCAATAGGTCGACACCTTTTTGGGGGCGAATACGGCCGAAGCAACCAACCAATGTACAGTGAGGAAGTCCAAGTTTGTTTCTTAGAGCTCTTTTATCATCCTCAGGATGGAACAAGTTGGTGTTCACACCATGCATAATGACTGTTGCGGGATGATCTAGGAACGATGCAGCCTGAGGAGTTGTTGCGATCAGTGCATCCATTTTTGATATCAACCATTTGGTGTAAGCAGAATGATTGCGTTGGGCTGCTGACGTAAAGAGTAGTTTGAAGTTTCGCCGGAAGATTGTTGTCAACACCAAGCCCATCAGCATTTCAGCATTTCGACGCGCGTGCCAGACCCGCTTAACATCGCGAGGCAAAAACAATGTTCTCCAGAGCCTTATATGTGGGATGTCCTTCGGAAGACCCGGTCCAGTCGCACGAATGCCGATCATCTCTTTTTGAATTGGCAGTAAGCGGACAATGGTTGTTGTCACCCCCGAAAGACTTCGCTTCAGATTGGGCGCAATGACCTCAAGATTATGCACTCTACGCTCCTGCCTGAATCTGCTTCAGAGATGGTTGCTATATTTTGGGCAATAAAGCGATTCATTAGGTCGATGACAAGAGCGAGCGAGCGGCGCCCCGTATCTATTTGACACAGCCGTAAAAAGCCCCACAGGACGAGATATTTTTTATTGTCAGCTATCGTCAGTTTTTTGGGTTCTGTCGCAAAATTCGCCCCTACCTGTCAGATCGAACACAGTTCTGGTTACGCATGCTGACATGACAGGAGCAGACCGTGACTATCTTTTTTTTAAACGCGCATTTTCCGAAAGACGTGATCCTGCACGCGGTTTTCTTCTACCTGCGCTACGGTGTTTCATACTGGGATCTAGAAGAAATCATGGCGGAACGCGGCGTCGACCATGATACACAACGCTAAACCGCTGTGTCGGTCGGTATGCAGGCCTCATTGCTGAAACAGCGCGGTATGAAAAGCGTCCCGCAGACCGTTCGTGGCGCATGGATGTAACATTTTTAAAAGTGAGGGGCGGGCGGGTTTATCTTTACCGAGCAATCGAAAAACACGGTAAGATTCTGGATTTCATATTGTCCGAGCGCCGGAACAACGCCGCGGCGACGAAGTTTTTCGCCCGCACGCTCGCGGTGAACAGGTTACCACGCAAGATCGCCATCGACAAAAGTGGTGCCAACACAACTGGCATCAAGGCGATCAACAAGATGCTCAAGAGCTTTGGTTGGGGTTTGCTCCGGCTGGGGACAGACCCCCACTTGCGAAGGATCGGTGCCAGGACCTTCACCGAAGTGTTCAACGCAATTGGGGAAATTTGCGAATTGTGCGATCCGGCTGAGTGCTGGAACTACTTCAAGGCTTCCGGATATACCTCAGGTTAATCCCGAAACGCTTTAATACCGACAGCGCGGCACGCTGACTGCACGTCGCTGCCATCCGCAAGCTTCAACTCAATCGCACGCAGCAGCTTCAAGATGTCTTCGTATGAGTGTCGCTTTCTCGCCATCTCAACTCCTCCATTCTCAGCAACATTAATGGCCCAGGTTTAGGGGCTAGGATAAACTGCATCGTTGCAATTTTGACCGCGGGGCAGCTGGTCATTCGTTTACTTATCCAATCAGTGTCATTTGGAAAGTGCCAGCAACACATTGCGAGCTACGCCCAGCTTGAGAACACCTCAGGTGTCTTAATGTCAAAGAAGTGTTAAACACTAGCTGAAGTATTGTGATTATTAATGTTGAAAGATGAACGTCTGATGCTGACGGAAATTAAGCGCTGGAACGCATTGCTGGTTGCCTTTTTATTTCTTGTATCGACACTGCTCTTGTTACGCCGTCTTGTTTACTTGTCCCAAGCTGGCGGTGGTGAATTTCAGCATGCTGACTGGTTGGTGAACTACTCCAGCGGAATAGTTCGTAGGGGCATATCGGGCGAACTCTTCCTGTTTATTTCCGAACTGTCACATGTAAATCCACTGATTCTGGTCAGCACAGTTCAGGCTGTTTTGACGGTGTTGATAATTGCGGTCCTTTTTGCAAAAGGTCTGTCACTGAGAATGCCCGATGTGGTCGTAATCTTGTTGGTTAGCCCGGCACTTGTGCTGTTCTGGGTCAACGATTCCACCGCAGCTTACCGAAAAGAACTATTGGGGTTGGCTGCGTTCCTGCCTTTGCTGTTTCCCCGAAGCAGCGGTTCGGTGGGTGTGGCGACTGTCGTGACCCTCTATGGCCTGTCGGTTTTCTTTCACGAAGCCAATTTGTTTTTAGTTCCAGGGCTAAGCGCGGCGCTTTATTTCCGTCTTGGAAAACAAAAGTCGATAGGGCCGATTGCGATCTTGTGGCTGATCTCGCTGGCGGCAGCTGTTTTTTCGGTGATCTACGTCAGTGTCCCGGATACCGATGCCATGTGCACGCGCTTGTTGAGCGCTGGATTGATTGATCGATTGTGTGGTGGAATATTTCCATGGCTGGTAGACGGATTTGGCGGCACGACTTCAGCGGTGAAGGTTATCGTTCTGGTTCGTGTGAACCTTGCAGTCGTAGCGCTGATGATCGCGCTGCTGCTGTTGTCCTGTCTGTGGATCGCGACCCGAGTTCTGAATGGGTGGTTCGAATGGGCGTTGTTTCTAGTCAGCGCCGGAACCCCTTTCATGCTGTATCCGATCGCTACTGACTGGAGCCGTTGGTTGTCGATGCAGGTATTCGTTATGACATTTCTGTTGTTGGTTTTGGCGGAAACACGCAAAGCCATAAACTTGCCAGTGCACAGGGCAACGTATGTTGTGGTTTTGAGTTTCAGTCTACTTGTAGGAATTAGTCATATAGCGCCAGAGCCAATCGAAGGTTTCGTTTTCCAATTCGTACATGCTGTAGGAGTCGTCTTAGGATGAGCCCGCCTTCACCTGAGTATCAACTGTTTTTGTATTGCGGACATTAGGCGCAGGTTCGATTGATTGTAGCAGCGCGAAGGGTTTCAGTAGACGGCCATAAGTATTTTTTTATGCATTTGTTGGCGGCTAGGGTAGAATCGGCAAGCATTTCTATTGTGGGATGACTCGATGCCTGGTCGCAAAGTACTGTTTGTTGAAGAAAAACAGCCAAATATGGCCCGTGTATCCGAGCTGCTGCAAGCCTGCGCCAGCCAAAGCCAATGGGCGAACCGGGGACCTCTATATCACGAGCTGCGTGCGCTTTGTATTGATCATGTTGGGTTACCCGAAACCTGGGATGTCGTTCCATTGGCCAATGGTGGTATGGCTTTAGAGGCGCTGGCAGCCCTGCAATCGTACCGCGCAGGCCGCCGCATGAAATGGGTTGCTTCGGCATATACATTCCAAAACCTTGGACGGGGATGTTTCGATGATGTCCTGTTTCTCGACTGTGATGACAGAGGCCTGTTGGATCTGCACGCGCTCGAGGCGTTAGATCCGGTCACTTACGATGGTATCATCGTGACCAACCCTCTTGGTCTATACCAGGACTTTTCGGATTATTCAGCGCTAGCGCGTCGCCTGTGCAAACGGCTGCTGCTGGATAACGCGTCGGGGTTTCACACAAAACTTCCGAATGTGCCATGGCAGGCGATCAGCCTTCATCACACAAAACCCTATGGTTTGGGCGAGGGCGGTTTGGCGATCCTCCCAAAAGATCAGGCGGCCCATCTGGTCGAATTGACCAGCTATGGCTTCGATTTGGCCGACAGTGCCTTTTGGGTGGGCAATTGTAAGATATCAGACGTCGCCTGCGCCTTTTTGATCGACCGTATCGAAAGCGCTGGAACCTGGGGACCACCTTCGATTGAACAACGTGATCGGGTGATTTCGATCGCGACAGGTCTGGGTTTGAAGCCGCTGCATACGCCGGTTGCGAATATTCCAATGACCAGCATTCCCTTTCTGGCATCCGATCATGTACTTTATGAGCAGATGGCGTTTACCCGCCATCTGACTTTCCAGAAATACTATGTACCGGCAGCCCCCCGACCCAATGCTGTTGATATCTTCAACCGCGTCGTGAATATCCCTTGCCATAAGGATGTGGCCAAAGTGAACGACGACGAGATACGTGACGATATCCAGAGAGTCTTGGCTCAATCTCGTCCAACGGAAAGTTGTCTAGGTATTGTCAGATGAACTTGACTTGGGATGTTTCGATAGCTCGGGTAACCTCTGGTGTTAGCTGATCGCAATTTGGGCGACCACTTTCGAAAAAGATATGGACAAGGATATCCATACCTGCGGCCACCAAGACTTCTTTCCCATCTAACATTTCGTTTTGTCGGCGAAATCCCGTTTAAAATTGTTCCGCAATGTCGTGCACCTGCGGGTGCGAGAAATCAGCAAACAAGCGTGCCAAGACAAAGGTATCGACATCTTGAGCGCATCCCCAGTGAGCTATTGTGTTTTGCTCATCGTGTCTGATTAAGCACGACGAGAGCTTCAAAATGCAAGTGCGAGGTAGCAAGAGGTGCAATTAAACTGCGAACTGGTACACGATTACGAAGCTAGTAGTTGAAGGATGGTGTAGTGGACACACAAGCGTTCTGTTCCGCCTCTAGACTGGCAAGTGAAATATGGATGGCTGTTCCACCACCCCCCTTGCAATGAGTTCAGAGACCGATAAGCTATTCTATTTGTATTCCTAGTGGGCCATCTCGTTGATGAGGGATTAGCAGTTGGTCACTATAGTTTCGACAAAATACCGGACATGATTTCTTGATTTACCCTAGCAAGCCAAATGAACTCATCCTGTTGCCGGTGTTGAAGGCCCACCGCGGTCCTGGCGGAGGGCTAGTTCTAACACAAAAATACCTCGATGGGGCAGCCGAATATGCAAAGCACTGGGACGGTGAAGTAACAACTCTTGCTGAAGTTTCTCCGACCGCCTCTTCCGACATGGATCATGTCGAAGTTCACCTTGACCAAAACCTGCGTACTCGGGTTGAAGAACGACCCAAAGCATTGGCTGATTTGGTTCAGCGTATAACTGGAGCGGGGGCCGTCGTTGGTTTTCTTGACCCGAGTCAAGCAGAACTGACGCGCCAGTGTTTTTCTCGTGGGATACCCGTGATTCACGTGTGTGAGTATACGTTAAAAACCGAATTTCAGATTATTGACGCTACGCGGGCAAACTTTTTAAGAAAACTGCGTCGAAAAATATGGATCTGGAATGCAGAGCGTACCCGAAGGGAACTGCTCGGTTTCGTGGCCGGACTGCAATGCAACGGTGTGCCAATACATGATGCGTACAGACCCAACCGGCCTGATGCGTTTGTGTTTTTTGACAATCGGGTCCGCAGATCAGACGTTGCAAGTGACGACGACCTTGCAAGGAAGGCGGAAGTATTGCGCTCCGCAAAACCACTTCGCCTGATCTTTGGCGGGCGCTTTGTTCCGATGAAAGGGGTACTGCATCTACCGCGCGTAGCGCGCGGACTTGTCGACCGTGGTATCAACTTCCAGTTTCGCATCTATGGATCAGGGCCGGAGGAAGCCCGTCTTGTCGACGCGATAAGGCGAAATGGCGTCGAAGACTGGGTCACAATCCACCAACCTATGGATTTTCTATCTGGTTGGGTTCCATTGCTCAAACGCGAGGCAGATTTGTTCGTCAGTTGTCACCCACAAGGTGACCCCTCAAGCACGTATTCAGAGGTAATGTCCTGCGGCGTGCCTATCGTCGGATTTGCAAACGAAGCTTTCATGGGCATAGCATCACATGCTTGCAGTGGGTTTGTCAGACCTTTAGGTGATACCGAAAGTATGGCGGAGCAGATAGCAGTACTTGATCGCAATCGCGAAATGCTGATTGAATCCGCATATCGTGGCCGAAACTTTGCTCGCGAACATTGCTTCGAGAAGACTTTCAAGCGTCGCGCGCACCACTTCGCCGAGGCAGCAAAATCGTGGCGACGTAGCAGAACTCGCTAGGCTCCAGACTCATTGATTTACAGCCAGAATAGGACTGTAGCAGCGAGAGCGATGGCCGAGAGGAATACCTTTGGGCATCGGTCATAGCGCGTAGCAACCCGGCGCCAGTCTTTCAAACGTCCAAACGTAATCTCGATCCAGTTGCGGCGTTTGTAGCGACGCTTGTCGTACCGTACAGGTTTATTGCGTGATTTGCGGCTCGGGATACAAGGTCTTATTCCCCTGTCATTAAGGGCTTCGCGGAACCAGTCGGCGTCATAGCCTCGATCTCCCAGCAGCCAGTCAGCCGATGGCAGACTGTTCGCCAGAGCCCTGACGCCCGTGTAATCGCTCACCTGCCCAACGGATATGAAGAAGCGGATGGGGCGTCCCAGACTGTCAGTAACAGCGTGCAGTTTCGTATTCATACCACCCTTGGTGCGCCCTATCAGCCTGCCACACCCCTCTTTTTCAACCGCGGGCTGGAAGCCGTGCGGAGCGCATTGAGGTATGTTGCGTCAATCATGATGGTTTTATGATCTGTTCCCTGCGCAGCCAGCCCGTTCATGATCCGAGCGAACACACCCATATCGCTCCATCGTTTCCAGCGATTGTACAGTGTCTTTGGCGGCCCACATTCGCGCGGCGCATCGGACTAACGTAACCCATTGCGATTGATGAAGATAATTCCACTCAGAACGCGTCGATCATTAACCCTCGGCTTACCATGGCTCTTTGGAAAGTAAGACTGAAGCCGCGCCATCTGCTCGTCAGTCAACCAGAATAGATCGCTCATGTTATGCCCCTGAAACTCACGGATATGAATCACGCAGGCCGGATCACGGCAACCAAATTATTAGGTTCAGAACCTAACAATCAACTTTGACCAGTCAGATGAGGCTGCTCACATCCAGTTAATGCCCTTCGGGGCTCCTTTCAACGAACTAGGAACAAATCGTTGACAAATTACTGATGTATGAAAAATCTTGTAGTCCAAATATGATGATGAGCTAGGATCATTTTTCAGTCTGATAGTGTCAGTAAGATATAGGTTAAAGATGGAAACAGAGAAACATGGCACATTGCTTTTGTACGCCCCTGCCCCCCTTTATTCCCAAAATGACACTCTGTTTGCAGAGGATCAGGCTTTGAATGGTCTGAGACTTTGGGCGAAATCTTTTGAGCGCGTCATGGTGATGATGCCGCTTATGAAAGGGACCCCACCTCAAGGTTGGAGTTCGATAGAAATCAGCAAGCATTTGCTTGATCGGGTTGAGATTATCCCAATGCCGGAGGCCTTTCGTCCGGATCAGTTTTATAGACAATTACGCGCAACCAGACGCCGAATAGCAGGGTATATCGCTCAAGCCGACTATCTCTCTTTCGCTATTGGCGGTCTGTTCGGTGATTGGGGATTAGTATCTTGCAGCGTTGCGGTTCAAATGAACAGACCGCATGCTGTTTGGACAGATAGTGTACACTCGCAAGTAGTGTGGAGGACACGAAACGAAGGAAACTGGCGTAGGCGCCTAATGGCACGTGTGACTTACCTTCCGATGGTGGTGTACGAGAGGAAAGCAATACGCCAAGCGAACCTCGGCCTTTTCCACGGGCGTGACACGTTCGAAACCTACAAACAATATTCGATCAACCCGCAGATTGTGCACGATATTCATTATAGCGCTGAAGACCATATCACAGAGACAGCATTAAACCGTAAGATTGAGGGCGCCCAAAGTGGTCCGATTAAAATAGTCTATACGGGCCGAGCTGAAGAGTTAAAAGGGCCTCTGGACTGGATAGAAGTTCTGGAAAATCTCGCCTCGGATGGGATAGATTTTCAGGCTACGTGGCTGGGCGGCGGATCGCAGATGTCGCGGATGAAAGAGCGTATTGCCCGGAGCGGGCTGTCGGACAGGGTTCGAACGCCTGGGTTTGTCTCAGATAGAGAAGAGGTCTTAAAGGCAATTCAAGAGGCACATATTTTCCTATTTTGCCACAAAACACCCGAGTCCCCCCGTTGCCTGATCGAAGCTCTTATTTCAGGCACGCCATTGATTGGGTATGATAGCGTATACGCTCGAGATCTCGTGGATGTCCATCAGGGTGGAAAATTCGCTAAAATCGGAGAAATTGATAAGCTATCAAGTCTTATCGAAGAGCTCGAAATAGATCGTACCTTCCTCGCGGACCTCATCACCAAAGCAAAACTGGATGGCGAGCCATTCGACGATGAAGCGGTTTTTATCCATCGCAGCGATTTGATCAAAAAGCACCTACCCGTTAATCCATGAAGCGTCTTCACGATTGGGATTTGGATCACTTTCTCCTTTCTATACAATTCTGAAAAAGCCCACCATTTTTTCCAATGATGGGCCTTCATAATCACAAAAGCAGAGAAATTGTATCTGCGTTTAGCTCGCAGAGATCAGATATCGAAGACCTCAATGGTGACGGTTGCTTCGGTCAACTGCCCGGAGGAATCCGCAACCCAGTAATCGAAGCTATCCGTTCCCTCATAGCCGAGATCTGGCTGATACAGCAAACTGCCATCTTCCTGCACGTATACGTCACCATGCTCAGGGTCAGTGAAACCGCTGACATTCAGCACCGCATCTTCTGCATCAGAGTCATTGGCCAGCACGTCAACCAGGATTCCCTGACTCATGTTGGTGGAAAAATTGTCATCCCGTGCATCCGGAGCTGATCCACCCAGATTGATCACACCATTATATCTGGCACCGTTTGCGGCATTGTTGATCATCCAGTTGTTGGCCAGCTCTTCATGGGTCATTTCCAGCGTCACAACGTGAGTGATCCGGGTCAATTCACCAGTGGCGCGGTCAGCGAGGAAATCGTCGATCAGAATGACGTTTCGGCCATCTGGCGTGGAATAATACCCCTCTTCCGAGATGATGTGGATGATATGATTATAGAAATCGAGCTCCAGTGGATCCTGAGACAACACACGATCGCGGGTTCCGATCGAGTCCGTCTTGATCCCGTCGAAACTGAAGCTCTCACCCACTGCAAGGCTGGTGTCGCCATTGTGGATAAACTCCATCCGACCAGGTGTGAGATCATCTGATGTCAGCAATTGATGCTGGTTCGGATTGAAACCATAAAGATCAGTTCGGTTGTTGATGCCTTCATAATCAATAATGATGTGGGCGATGTCTTCATCCGGAACGGTCCAGTGCGGATCCCATTCCATGTCAACACCTCTGTCAAAGCCTTCGACACGCAGACCATTGAACACCATATCGGTCGTGTTGCTGCCTAGAAGCACCCCATAATGCGTGACATCGCCAAACCGCTCGGTCGTGTTGATCAGATCAAAGTCTATCAGCGTGTAATGCGATGTATAGCTCAGATTTACCCCGTTCGCGGTCTCCCAGTTCAGGAACCCGTCAAACACAGATCGGATTTCATGCGTCTCCTGCCAAGGCATGTCTTTGAGAACGATAATGCCTGTGTTTGTTCCAAAGGCTTCATTGTCACGGAAACCCTGAATCGGAGCATAGTTGTTCAGAATCTCATCTTGACCATACGCGATCTCGGGGTGATCCAGGTTTGCAGAGTCAGGATTCTCTTTGCTGTTGCGATGCATCCAGACGAAGCCGTTATTGGTGTTCGCCGCGACGTTTTCAGCCGCTTCCACCAGACGTCCGGCGAAAAAGAAACCGTCTCCAGTGTGGCCGGTGTCCTGCGCGGCGACGCGCGTTGCGTCTTTGACGTTCCAGTCACCCCAGTTAGTACCTTCGACGTTGATCGCCATATTTCTGAGCCAAATACCGGTTTCATCCCCGGCTTCTGCCGCGAAGGCTGCACCAAAAATGTCGAAGGCGACGTTATCGGTGAAATTCGCATTACTGGAGTGGTGCACAAAACCCCAACCCGGAGAGCCATCAACAACGTTCCCGACAGCCATTGCCGGATCATCTGGGTCCGACGTACCGGTTCTGTGGAAATGAAGCGAATAGCGTCCCTGAATATTGCTGTCTGGCTCTACAACCGCCAGATCCGCTGTGCTCTGAACGGCGAGGAAAGATTTATCGGTACGACCAAGATCCTCGAACGCTGCGTAACGCACATCGACATCATCGTTATGCATAAACATCACGTGCCCGCGATGATGAGTTTCGGTGGCGTCACCATCCTCGCTCGAGATCGTGATGTTGCGTGACATGTTCGAGACGTAAGCGAACAGATCTTCGCGCGGAGTATCATGATCATACTCCAAAGGAGGTTCAAAGATAATCTGGTTGCCGTTGATCGCCGTGATCGTCAGTTCTTCATCCTGAGGCTCGACATAACCCTCTATGGTACTGGAATGGCCCCTCTGGTGCGTGCCAGTAAGTACAATTTTGTCGCCCACTTGCCAGCCATCGGGCACCTCAGACAGAGACAAACTAGTATCTCCAGTCATCGGTGCTTCAGAGACATTCAAAAACGCGTCTTTCTCAGCGCCATAAATCTCAACCTGGCCGTGCGAAATCACCCCGCGCGACAGCAAGGATGGATCCCAGTTGACGTCGATATCACCATTGTTGGCAATGACAATGTCGACATTCACATTCGCCGCAATCGGATTCTCGGCGGTGCCAATTTCAAGCCGGCCCGATGTATCAACCACCAATGTGTCGACAACCATGCGGCTATCAATATCGGTTGCGAATGAAAGCTCACCATCGACACGAACCGTGAACAACGAAGCATCACTTTCGCCATTATAACGGACCGCAATGTTTTTCGGGATCAGAACATTGGCCCCTGCATCCGGTATTCTACCTTCGTGCCATGTATTGGGATCGAACCAGTCACCATCAGACACCGCCACATGCGTTGCCTCTGAGCGCGGAACCAGGTCCAGCAATTGGCCGTGTTCCACCATCCTGCTCGTGTCATCGCCATGCGCATGCGCATTCGGTTCGGCCATCACCGCTTCAACGAAAGCATCATACTCTTCCGGGCTGGTCGGTTCCGGGATCGTGCCCGGAATGTTGGCACCGCCGTGGTCCACTTCGTCGTCGCTACCATGACCGCCATGGTCACTGTGGTCGGTTCCGTCGGTGGTATCGTCGGTGGTATCAGTGCCATCCGTGGTGTCGGTACCGTCGTGACCGCTATGATCCGTACCATCGGTGGTATCGGTCCCGTCTGTCGTGTCAGTACCGTCATCACCGCCCTGGTCCGTTCCGTCTGTGGTATCGGTGCCATCTGAGGTGTCAGTACCATCGTGACCGCCGTGGTCCGTACCGTCCGTGGTATCGGTGCCATCTGTGGCATCGGTACCGTCGTGACCGCCATGATCCGTACCATCCGTGGTATCAGAGCCGTCCGTGGTGTCGGTACCATCTGTCGTATCGGTACCGTCGTGCCCGGAATGATCCGTATCATCTGCACCGTTTGCCGGTTGCGTCAGGCTGTCGCCCGAGATAACTTCGGTCGCCCCGTTTGTATCGGGACCGCTCCATTCCAATCTGAGGACCTGTTCGCCCCAAATCTCGAAATACCGGATTTCGATGTCGTGTTCGCCCGCTTCCAGATCAAGTGTGACCGGGACGGTTACGCCAGCATGGGCGCCGTCATTGTTGATCACCTGCTCACCATTCAGATAAAGCGCAGAGCCATCATCAGACGTTAGATAAATCGTGTAAGTTCCGGCCGCTGCCACATTCAGTGTGCCAAAATAACGCGCCGCGAACTCATCATGCACACCGCTCTCCCAGAAAGGGTCATTTGAGCTTTGGAAGTTCAGTTCAGAAACGGAACCAGTGGCATCAGGCGTCGCATCGAAATCGATATCCGCAAGGCTCCAAGCCGCTGTTGGCAATACGAAATACTGAGCGGCAAGACCTCGATTTTGCGTCGCCTGATCGTCCGTGGTGTCGGTACCATCATGCCCACCGTGATCGGTGCCGTCTGTCGTATCGGTACCGTCTGTGGCGTCCGTACCATCCGTGGTGTCGGTACCGTCGTGCCCACCGTGATCGGTGCCGTCTGTCGTATCGGTACCGTCTGTGGCGTCCGTACCATCCGTGGTGTCGGTACCGTC